>DAOMZC010000933.1:0-3012 GCA_035437965.1 Pseudomonadota bacterium | reverse complement strand
CTGCACCTGGGCTTCCGGCTGTCGCCCGACGGACAGCTGCTGGGCGTCGATGTGGACCACCTGGCGGTGCTGACCTGCGACTGGGACGGGGTGCGGGCGGTGGCGATCCGGCCGGCGCGCCGCGAGACCAAATTGGTGGGGACGCAGCGGGTCCTCGACCCGGCGCCGTGCCACGCCGAGTACTCGGTGCTGAACCCGCACACCGGCGTGGTGATCTATAACCGCGGCGAGGAGCAGTGGGCGGCGCCGCTCGACGGGTCGAGCCCGCCGCGCGTGCTCACCCGGCCGGCGGGGCAGCAGATCTTCGCCATCTGCCAGGCCCGCGAGGTCGCCTACTCGCTCGACTCGCCCGAGCGCTTCGGCAAGGGCATCGGCGACGGCTGGGTCGGCGGCTTCCGCTTCATGGAGCGCGGCCGCGAGGCGCGCTTCTCGCCCGACTGCCTGCACCTTTACTTCAAGGAGTTCGCCGCCGACCTGCGCCGGCTCGGGGAGCTGCGCTCGCTGACTCGCCAGCCGAGCCAGGACTTCAGCACCGCGGTCCGGCTGCGCCTGGCGCGCAACGTCGGCTTCTACCAGGAGCTGCCCGACGGGCGGCTGCTCGCCGCCGAGAACCTGGCGGTCATCGGGGCGCAGAACCGGGTGTCGCTCATCGACGGCGCGGCGCGCACCTCGCGGGTCCTCTTGCAGGGGGTGGGAGCGGTGACCGGGGCGCTGCCGCTCGGGGCCTATTTTCCCGGCCGGCACGAGCTGCTGCTCGAGGTCGACACGCCCGAGCTGGACAACGACAAGTACCTCCTGTACGTGCCGGTGCCGCCGCCCTAGGCGTCGGCGGCCGAGCCTGGTACGATCAGTCCATCGACGCCGCGCTGCCCGAGCGGGGACGCGGCGCTCAGGAGGTCCCATGCTCCCCATCTCTCGTCGTTCGGACCGCTCGCGGCGCCCGCTGGTGCTCACCGGCGCGCTCCTCGGCTCGCTGGTCGCCAGCCTGAGCTTTTTGCCCGACAGCGCCGCGCAGCAGTCGCTGCTGCAGCAGGCCGGGCAGTTCGGCAGCGCCGCGGTCAAGAAGTTCGTCGGCGGCCAGCCGAGCCCGCAGCCGAACAACCAGACCGCCAACATCGTGGTCCCCGCGACCACGCCGACTACGTCCCAGCCCGCGCCGCAGCCGACGCCGCAGCCGACGCCCCAGCCGACGCCCCAGGCCAGCCCCCCGGGCAGCCCGCCCGACGGCGTTCTGGGTCGCGTCGATCAGGTCGGCCAGGCGGTGACCAAGGTCACCGGCATTCAGCAGGTGGGCAAGGCGACCCAGACCATCAACCGGGTCGCGACCACCGCCAAGACGGTGGTGCAGAATGTCCGCGCCAAAAAGCCGCTCAACTCTGGCACGAACACCACGAACACCACGAACACCACGAACACCACGAACACCACGACTACCGCGAACAACACGACTACCGCGAACAACACGCTCGGGACCAGGCGCAATCCGGAGGCACACCTCCCGCAGCCCACGGCTACCCCTGCCCAGCGCCCGGCCGGCTCGCGGCCAACCCGCCCGCCACCTTAGCCAGCCCGGCGGCAGCCAGAGCGCGCGGCCCAGCATAAGGTCCGCCAGGTACGGCGCTCCTGTAATAAGCTCACTCATAGACCCGCGATGAAGACCAACGCCGCGCGCATCCTCGACCGCCTGGGCATCGCGTACGAGCTGCGCACCTACGAGGTCGACCCCGACGATCTGTCCGCCGAGACGGTGGCGCGCAAGCTCGGCCTGCCGCTCGGGCAGGTGTTCAAGACGCTGGTGGTGCGCGGCGACAAGCACGGCGTCTGCCTGGCGGTGGTGCCGGGCGGGGCGCAGCTCGACCTCAAGGCGCTGGCGCGGCTGAGCGGCGACCGCAAGGTGGACACCGTGCCGCTCAAGGAGGTCCAGCCGCTCACCGGCTACCTGCGCGGCGGCGTCACCGCGCTCGCCGGCAAGAAGGACTACCCGGTCTATCTGGACCACAGCGCCCTGGGCTTGCCGACCATCTCGATCTCGGCCGGGGTGCGCGGCACCCAGATCCTGCTCGCCCCTGTCGACTACGTCCGCGCCGTGGGGGCGCGCCCCGGGCCGCTGGCTACCGCCGGGCCGTCTGAGCCGGTAGCGGCGGGCGCCGCCAAAGGCCATTGACGCCGGGCGCGGCGTGACCAACATCACTAGGAAGGACCCGAGCTTCGATGCAGCGCACCGGCCGGCAGCACAGACTTGCAAGACTCGCCCACGGCGGGCCGGCGGCGCGCTGGGTGGCACTGCTGACGCTGACGCTGACGCTGGGCGGCTGCACGACCAAGAACCTGCGCGCCGATCTCGACCGCAGCAGCCTCGGGGATGAGGATCTGGTGGCGCTGCTGCCGCGCGGGCTGGATGCGGTGCTCGACGTCGATGTCGCGGGGCTGCGGCGGCTGAGCGTGGCGCCGACGCTGCTCGGCTACCTGCCCGGGCACCTGCTGGCGCACCTGGAGAAGGTCGTCGATCTGCCGCTGCGCAACCTGGACGCGCTGGCGGTCGGCCTGCGCAGCGTCGGCACCAGCGAGCGTGACGTGGTGGTCCTTTTGCGCGGCCACCTGGAGCGCGAGCGCATGCTGCGCGGGCTGCGGGCCCTGGGCGAGATGCGCGAGGTCGAGTACCACGGGGTGCCGCTCATCGAGACCGCCGGCGACGGCACCAGGGTCGAGCCGGGGAGCGGCGGGCTGGCCGCGGCCCTGCTCACGCCGCACACCGCGGTGCTGGCCGGCCGCTTCGCGGTCCGCCAGGTCATCGACATCTATCGCGGGGTCGACGAAGGGGCGCGGCAGCAGGGCGACCTGATGGCGGCGCTGCGCAAGGCCCCGCGGGCCAAGGTCGGGCGGCCGGCGGTGCTGCTCGGGGCGCTGATGACGCCACCTCTGCGCGAGCGGCTGCGCGCCTCCGACCTGCCCGAGCTCGGGGCCGATGCGCAGTACATCGCGGCGGCGATCGCGGTCGGGGACGGGATCGAC
>DAOMZC010000932.1:0-3013 GCA_035437965.1 Pseudomonadota bacterium | reverse complement strand
CTTCAAGCTCGCCGGCTTCAAGCTCGCCGGCTTCAAGCTCGCCGGCTTCAAGCTCGCCGGCTTCAAGCTCACCGGCTTCAAGCTCACCGGCTTCAAGCTCACCGGCTTCAAGCTCGCTGGTTTTCAGCTTGCCAGCGTCGCCGGGGCCGGATAAAGCCGTCTTCGCGGCGCCCCTGGAGGCGGTCGTCCTGCGCGGGCCTGGACGAGCGACCGCTCGCTGGCCCGGCTGCTCGCCGCCCGCCTTCAACCGTAGACCCGGCGGCGAAGACCGAGCAGGCCGGCGGCGAGCAGCGCCCACAGCCAGCCGGCGGCGGCGGGCCTTGCGGCTCCGCGCACGGTGCAGCCGCCCATCTCGGCGGGCGGCGGTGGCATCGGCTCGATGACGGGACCGTCGGGCGGGCTCACATCCGTATCCAGGTACACCGCGACCTCGCGCGCCCGCGCCCCGCGGCTCGCCCCGGAAACCACGACGAGCAGCCGCTGGCCCGGCTGGACCTCGACATCCACTCTCGACCCGGCCCCCGACCGCGGGATGCTCACCGCCGGCCCGGGCTTCTTGCTGCCGGCGGGCACCACGTACAGCGTCCCCACCGCCGGCTGCGCCGCCGGGTCGTCCAGGTGCAGCCGCAGCCGCTGCGGCGCGGTGAGCGGGACCGCCAGCTCGAAGTAGCGCGCCGACAAGCCGCTCACCTCGGCCTTCTGGCGCTGGCCGACCTGGGTGATGGCGGGCTCCAGGTGCACCGGCGGATACTCGGCGGCGCGGTGGTAGCCAGTCGGGGCGCCGGGGGGCCCCGCGGGGGCGTCCGCGGCGCGCTCCGCGGTGAGCAGGTTCCAGCGGGTAAACTCGACGAACGCCGCTTCCAGCTCGGTCTGGTAGCGGCTGCGCAGGAGGGCCGCGGTCACGTCCATGAACTGCGGCGGCTCGCCGGTCTTTGTCGCCTCGCTGCCCTCCCACAGCTCGCGGATGAGCTGCGGCCCGAAGCGCTCGCTCAGGTACTCGAACCAAACCGCCGTCGCGTAGGCGTAGGCGCCGCCCGGCCCGGTGCCCATGCTCTGGTCGAGGGGCCGCTCCGGCTCGTTGAACAGGGCGCGCGCAAAACCCACGTAGTCGCGGAAGGTGCCGTCGCGCTCGGAGGTGCGCGGGAAGACCCGCAGCTCGTTCCACACCGCCGTGCCTTCGCTGAAGGTGCGCCACTGGCCGCGGTTGTAGGCGTCCTGGATGGCGTGGAACAGCTCGTGGCTGGTCAGCACCTCGATGCCGTCGAGCTCGGTCTTGTACTGGCTGCCCTTGAACGTCGGGTTCATGACGAAGTAGCCGGCGCAGCGGTCGGGGGCGCTGCCATCGCTGCCGTCGGTGCACGCCTCGACGACGCGGTAGCCGTCGCTGCCCGGCCCGGCGAAGCGGAGGTAGATGTCGAAGCGGCCGTCGCCGCCGAAGTCGGGGCGGTCGTGATACAGGCTATCGTCGAGCGGCGGGCGGAAGCCGCGGGCGACGATGGTGCTCTGGTAGGTCGCCTCGGCGGCGCTGCCGACGCGGGTGACGAAGTCGGGCACGCCGTCGGCCGGGTCGAGGTCGGCCGGGTCGACGGCGCTCATCCCGGTGAGGGCGTAGTAGACGCGGAAGTGAGCGCCGGGGGCGTCGTAGAACTTGACCACGGCGTCCTTCTCGTAGGCGTTGTTCAGCCAGCCAGCTCCGTCGGTGGGACGGATGGCGCTGCGCAGCGTGCCGTGCCGCTCGCGGTCACTATCGCCGGGGTCGCCGCCGTCCGCCGCGCCGCAGCCTCCAAGCACGCCGAGCCCCCCGAGCAGCGCGACTCCAACGACCGGCAGAGCGCCGAGCCGGACGCGCCGGCCGCGGGAGCTCATGGCAGCAGGCTCCACGCGAGGGCGTAGTTCCCTCCCGCCATGCCCTTGTAGTAGCCGGTGAGCTGGACCTTGATGTGGCCCTTGCCGTCGCGGCGGTTGAGGACGATGACCTGCTTCTTGGGCGCCAGCTGCATCGTCACCCCGTCGTACTCGTACCAGTCGGAGAGCACGGTCAGCAGGCCGTCGATCGAGTCGAGCTGGAGCATGCATTTGGCGTCGAAGTAGCTGTCGGTGACGTAGGGGCCGGCGGGCGCCGCGGCGACCTCGGAGAGGGCCTTGTCGGGGACGAGCACCGCGCCCACCCCGCCGGGCCCCGAGTCGCCGCCGTTGAGCTTTATCTGCCAGCGCTTGAACGCGATGTCCCAGGCGCCGCTCGCGATGGCCTGCACGTCGGTGACCTCGACCTTCTTGCCGCCGATGAGGTCGAGGTAGACAAACGGGTTCTTGCCGAAGTTGGCAGAGCCGCCGGCGGTCGCGTCGACCTCCGCGACGAGCGTGCCCGGATCGCCGGGCTGCGCCGCGATGGTCACCGCGCCCGTCGAGACCTGGTTGATGGCGCGCTGGTCATAGGGAAGTTCGCAGCGCGGCAGGAGGTCCGGGCCCGCGCTGAGGTCGGCCGCGCCGTCCGGGCTGGCGGTGCTCAGGTCGGCGGTGGCGCTCAGGTCGGGGGCGTCGCTGGCCAGCCCCTGGCAGCCCCCGACGAGCGGGGCGAGGGCCAGAGCGAAAAAGCGCGCCAGCGCGCGCGGCGACAGGCGGAGGGCGAGCGAGGGTTTCCGGCGGGCGGCCGGGGTCGGGGTCGTTTGCATGGCGAGCTCCGGGGTGATTGGGCCGGACTATATCGCAAGCCGGCGAAATCGCTCCCAGCGGACGCCGCTGCCGCCCGGTCGCAGCGGAGCGGCGCGCCCGAACTGCGCGGCCCCGGTGGCCGCCGGATGCCGGCCCATTAGCCAGCTTCTACGCCCGGTTCCGTCGGAAAAAACCCGGGCGCGGCCGGCGCGGACTTTGGAGACAGCGCGGCCGAGTGCATGATAAAGCAACAAGAGGTTGTGATGTCTCCGCTGCGCCCATGCTTTGTCCGCAACTCCGCGAGCTCGGGGTCGGTGTCTGCCGTCGCCGCGACGGCCGCCGGGACGGCCTTTGCCGCGTC
>DAOMZC010000931.1:0-2854 GCA_035437965.1 Pseudomonadota bacterium | reverse complement strand
GAAGCCCCGAAGCCCCGAAGCCCCGAAGCCCCGAAGCCCCGAAGCCCCGAAGCCCCGAAGCCCGCCTTCTACCAGCATCGAATCTACAGAAGCTGTTTCGCAGAGATGGCAGCTCTGGTAGTTTCATTACAAGCTCAGTAAAAAGTCACTGGTGGAAGGGCCGATGTCGCAGGAGCAGAAGGAGGCAGAGAAGCTGATCGGGCAGGTGCTCGCCAACACCTACCGTCTTGAGCAGCTTTTGGTCTCGGGGGGGATGGGCGCCGTTTTCCGGGCCCGTCATATACGCACCGGCGGGCTGTGCGCCGTCAAGGTCCTGCACTCGCGCTCCGCGGCGAACCAGGACATCTCCGAGCGCTTCCAGGACGAGGCCCGGATCATCTCCGGGCTCCGCCACCCGAGCATCGTCCAGGTGACCGATCTGGATCAGGATACCTCGGGCCTGGCGTTCATCGTCATGGAGCTGCTTGAGGGCGAGGACCTGCAGGATCGCCTGGAGCGCGACATCAAGGTCCCGCTCCCCGAGGCCCTGGAGATCACCCGCCAGGTGAGCAGCGCCCTGCACGCCGCCCACGTAAAAGGCGTCATCCACCGCGATCTCAAGCCGCGCAATATCTTCCTCGCCCGCAGCGAGCAAGACGGCAAGATCACCATCACCGCCAAGGTCATCGACTTCGGCGTCTCCAAGATCCCGCGGTCCGCCGATCGGGCGACCCGCGACCTCTTGGTGCTCGGCACCCCGCGCTACATGGCGCCCGAGGGAGCGCTCGGCAAAAACTCCGAGATCGACCCCCGCTCGGACCAGTGGTCGGTGGCGGTCATCCTCTACCGCCTGCTGTCGGGCAAGCTGCCCTTCGATCAGGAGAACATCATCGACCTGTTCAAGCAGGTCGTAAACGACGAGCCGACCCCGATCGAGACCCTGGTCCCCAACCTGCCGCCGCACATCGCGGCGACCATCAAGCGCGCCCTCAGCAAGAAGAAGGAAGACCGCTTCCCGACGATGCTCGAGTTCGTGCAGGGGCTGGAGCCGCCCAAGAAGCGAAGGCGCGGGCAGGGGCTCGACGGCGGGGCGCAGCAGCCGTCGCTGCGCCGGCTGATCACGTTCAGCCTGGTCGGGGCCGGGCTGGCCGGGCTGCTCCTCATCCCGCTTGTGCGCAAGGACTTCGGCCCGCGCAAGCGCGGCGTGCAGGCGGTGGACCTCCTGTCCCAGGCCGACGTGGCGCTCGACGAGGAGCGCTGGGACGACGCCACCGCCAGCGCCGACCAGGTGCTGCGCATGACCGGCCAGCCCGAGTCGGTGCGCGCCGCCGCCGAGATGACCAAGAAGCGCGCCGACAACGGCCACAAGGCGCAGCAGGTGGCGATGCGGCTGCTCAGCGCGATCGGCAACAAGGACTACGACACCGCGCTGGCGATAAACCGCGAGATGCCGCCGAGCGTCAGCTTCCGGGTGACCGCGCAGCAGCACTACGAGGTCCTGCTGCCGATGGTGGTCGGCCTCCACCTGCAGAAGGCCGAGGCGGCGCGCACCGCCGGGCACTGCGCCGAGGTGCAGAAGCACATCGAGCAGATCCTGCAGCTGCAGCCCGATCACGCCGACGCCCTGCAGGCGCGCTGGCGGCCGTGCGCCTCGTTTGCCGGCATCACCGCCCCCGGACCCAAGCGGATCGCCGGCTACCCGCCGGTGCGCAGCGAAGACGGCACCGGCCCCGAGCTGCCCGGCGACTTCCCCGGCGGCCGCACCGGCCTCGGCGAGGTCGATCGCTTCCTCCGCGAGGCCCAGGTCGCCCACGCCAGCGGCCAGTTCTCGCGCGCCGTCACCCTCGCCCACGTCGCCGCCGGCGTCTCGGTGCGCAGCCTGACCGCCTGGCGCATCGTCGGCGTGTCGGCGTGCAACCTGAAGAACCCCGACCTGCTCGCCATCGCCTCCGAGCACCTCGACCTGGCCGCCAAAGAGTTCGTCCGCGACGGCTGCCATACGGTCGGCTACAAGGTCAACTTCTAGCGCCCCCGCTGCCTGCCAGACCGCCCCAGCCGAAGCCGTTGATTATCACTCAGGAGCGGGTGGCACCGGAGGCGGGGGCCTCGACGCGCCAGCGGCGGGGTGCCGCAGGTGACAGGCCCCGCTCCGGTGCGCATTTCGCTTGGCGCGTGGTTTAGCTGGAACCGCGGCTCGTAAGCGGGTTGGTGATCTCGCCCGCGACGACCTGGTTTAGCTGGCGCTGCGGCTCGTAAGCGGGTTGGTGATCTCGCCCGCGACGACCTGATGGAGCTGCCCGGCGGCGTCGCGGATGAGCAGCGCTCCGTCGTCCGCCAGGCCCACGGGGGTGCCGGTAAGGACGCGATCGCCGGTGTGCACGGTGAGCGGCGCCGGCTGGCCGAGGTAGTCGGCGTGCGCCTCGAAGGCGCGCAGGATCGGCCCGGGGCCGGCGGCCAGGAACTGCTCGTAGCGGTCCTGCAGGTGCGCCAGGAGCCGGGTCGCGAAGGCGCGCACGCTCAAGAGCGGCGGCGGCGGCGGCAGCATCGCGCGCAGGCTGGTGGCAACGAGCTCGGGGGGGAAGTGCAGGCAGTTGACGTTGACGCCGATGCCGATGACCACGAAATCGACCCGCCCGCCGCTGCACACGAGCTCCGTCAGGATGCCGCCGGCCTTGCGCAGCGGTCCGCCGCGCCGGCCCAGCAGCAGATCGTTAGGCCACTTCAGCTGAGCGATCGGCGGGGCGGCCAGGCCGCTGTTCGCGCCGGGCGGCGCGGCAGAGTCAACGGGCCGGGCGTCTGGCGCAGCCGGCGCTGAGGAGTCAGCGGACCGGGCGCGCAGCGCGGCGGACTCGTCAAACGGTTCTGAGGAGTCAGC
>DAOMZC010000930.1:0-3019 GCA_035437965.1 Pseudomonadota bacterium | reverse complement strand
GGGCAGCACCCTGTGGACCGGGCGGGCGGCGACGCGAACCGCGTTCAGCCTGAACACCGTCCGCTGCGGCAGCAACGAGTTCTCGCTGCTCGGCGGCGCCTCGACGCCCAAGGACCTGGCGCTGTCGTGCGGCAGCGGCGGCGACACCCCGCAGCTCGGCTTCTCGGCGCCGGTCAAGGACCTGAGCCTGACCCAGCTGCGCAAGCTGGTGCGGCTCGAGCCGGCGGTGAACGACCTGCACTTCACCGTCAACCAGAGCCAGGTGCAGCTGCAGGGCAAGTTCATCCCCGACACGCTCTACAAGATGATGCTCGGCCCGGCGGCGATCTCCGACGACAGCGACCGCCCGCTGCGCCCGGTCAAGCCGGCCGAGGTCTACTTCCACCTCGACTGGAAGGCCGCGTTCCTGAAGTGGAACCAGTCGACCGCGATCGTCGAGGCCAAGGGCCCGCGGATGCTGCCGCTGACCGGCTACGGCGACGCCCGCGCCGATGTCCGCATCTACCGCATCGACCCGCTGCACCAGGGGCTGTGGCCGTTCCCGGCGAGCCCCGTGATGCTCAACGAGCAGGCGCCGCCGCCGTTCCCCGGCGAGGAGCCCGAGACCCTCAAGCACCCGGGCGCCGGCTACGTCGACCCGGCGCTGCTGGCGCAGCACCTGCGGCTGCTCGGCTCGCCGCTGGTGTCGCGGGTGGTCGAGC
Organism: Pseudomonadota bacterium; assembly: GCA_035437965.1. GTDB lineage: Bacteria > Myxococcota_A > Polyangia > Palsa-1104 > JAEUJZ01 > CALFML01. The sequence goes on along the minus strand of DAOMZC010000930.1, from coordinate 2,318 downwards.
TGCCGCTGGCCGACAAGGGCAACACCACCCACTTCGGTCTCGACCTGAAGCCGCTGCTCGATGGCGTCGTCGGCGCCAACAAGCCCGGCACCTACCTCGTCGGGCTGCGCCGGCTCACCGGTAGCTCCGAGCGCGCGTTCGTGCGCGTGCAGGTCACCAACCTCTCGGTCACCACGGTGGAGGAGCGCGATCGCGCGGTGATGTACGTGCGCACGCTGGACAGCGGCGACGCGGTGCGCGGCGCGACAGTGCGCATCGCGGGCCGGCTGCGCACCCCCGATCCCGAGCCCAAGGGGTGGAGTCCGCTGACCGAAAAGACCCTGACCACCGACGATACAGGCCGGGTCCTTCTGGAGCCGCTGTACGGCTGGGACACGATCAGCCGCATCAGCATCGCGGCCGGCGACGACGTGCTGGTCTTCGATCCGCGCGAGGCGCCGCCGCGCTTTGCCAGCAACCACTGGTCCTCGACCGGCAACTGGCTGTCGTGGCTGACCACGGCGACGATTCCGCCGCCGGTCAACGACGGGACGCTGGGCTTCGTGTTCACCGAGCGGCCGATCTACAAGCCGGGCGAGACGGTCTACATCAAGGCGTTCGTCCGCTGGAAGCGCAGCGGCCAGCTCAAGGTCCCGGCCGAGCTCAAGAGCTACGGCCTGTCGGTCACCAGCGGCGACGGCCAGACCTACGTGCTGCCGGTCAGCGTCACGCCGCTCGGCGGGCTCGCCGCCGAGCTGTCAAACCCCAACCTGCCCACCGGCGAGATGACCGCCAACCTGTACGACGGCGACCGCGCCAACGTGGTCGCCCACCGCAAGTTCCTCATCGAGGCCTACCGGGTGCCGACCTTCGCGGTGCACCTGCCCAGCACCGATCGGGTGCGCAACGACGCGCCGTTCAAGGTCAAGGCGGTGGCGCGCTACTACGCCGGCGGCAACGTCGCCAACCAGCCGATCTCGTGGAAGATCTCGCAGCGCCCGTACCTGTGGGTGCCCAAGGGGCCGGCGCTGGCCGGCTTCCTGTTCGCCTCGTCCAGTCAGTTCGCGCGGCCGCAGGCGACCCGGCCGCCCGGGGTCCAGAGCTCGCACGGCGAGCTCGATGACACCGGCGCCGCCGAGACGGTCCTCAACCCGCAGCTCGACCTCGATGGCAGCGCGCGCATCTACCACATCGAGGCGACGGTCATCGGCCCCGATGAGCAGCCGGTCACCGCGGTCGACGAGATCAAGGCCCTGCCGCCGTTTTCCCTGGGCATGAAGCTGCCGCGCTACCTGGAGAGCGCGACCTCGCTCAGCCCGGAGGTGGTGGCGGTGGGCATCGACGAGAAGCCGCTAAAGGGACAGGAGATCCGGGTGCGGCTGTTTCGCCGGATCTGGAACTCCAACCTGCGCGAGACCAGCTTCGCCACCGGCCACGCCAAGTACGTCACCGAGCAGAAGGACGTGCAGCTCGCCGAAAAGACGATCCGCAGCGGCGACAAGCCCCTGGCGGTGCCGTTCGAGCTCAAGGAGGCCGGGGTCTACGTGGTCGAGCTGTTCGCGCGCGACCGGCTCGGCCGGGTGCAGACGCTGCAGGCCGACCTGTACATCGGCGGCAAGACCGCGCTCGCCTGGAACAAGACCCGCGAGGGCGTCTTCGAGCTGATGCCGGACAAGAAGTCCTACGTCCCGGGCGAGACCGCGCACGTCCTGGTCGAGAGCCCCTACACCACCGCGCGGGCGCTGGTGGTGATCGAGGAGCCGGGCGGCAACCTCTACGCGTGGAAGCAGGTGAGCGGCGGCAAGGTGGTGGTCGATGTGAAGATCGGCGCCCAGCACGCCCCGAACCTGCCGCTGCACGTGGTGCTCATGCGCGGGCGGCTCGGCGAGGGCAAGGTCGACGACGCGCGCTATAAGCCGGTCACCTCGGCGGCGACGCTGGAGCTGGAGGTCGAGCCGGTCAAGAACCAGCTGCGCGTCAACGTCCAGCACCCCGACACGGTGCGGCCCGGCACCAAGCAGGACTTCATCATCACCCTGGCCGACGACACCAAAAAGCCCGTCGGCGGCGAGGTCACCTTCTGGCTGGTCGACGAGGCGGTGCTGTCGCTGGCGCGCGAGCTGCCGCTCGACCCGCTGACAGAGCTTATCCGCCGCAACGTGCGCACCACCAGCATCCACGACACCCGCAACCTCGTACTCGGCCGCATCAGCGAGCAGGAAGAGGAGCCGGGCGGCGACGGCAGCAAAGAGGAGGACGACCAGGGCGGCAAGCGCGTGGTGCGCAAGAACTTCAAGACCGTGCCGTACTACGCCGCCACGCTGGTGGTGCCGCCGAGC
>DAOMZC010000929.1:0-3023 GCA_035437965.1 Pseudomonadota bacterium | reverse complement strand
CCGGCCGCCGGCGCGGCTCGGGCCGCCGGCGCCAGCAGCAGCAGGCCCACCGCCGCGGCCCGCAGGACGTGCGGCAACCAAACCTGCCTTGCCCAGCCGGGCCCGCGACCCCTCGCCTCGCTGTGTGACATGACTTCTCCGCGCCGGTTTTGCGGCTGAACCCAGCCTGCAGGCTATGTAGCAAAACGGCGCGCCGGCGTCAGCTGCGATTGTCTGGCAGGCGACGGCAGCTGCAGGCCGGCGGGCGTGACTCGCGGGCCGGGAGGTCTAGCGCGGGTTCACGGAGAGGACGGCGGCGGGCTGGCCTTGTCGGCGGCGGGCTGCTTGTCAGCCGCTGCTTTTTCGGCGGCGGCCTTGTCGGCGGCGGCCTTGTCGGCGGCCGCTTTTTCGCTGGCGGCCTTGTCAGCTGCGGCCTTGTCGGGCGACGGGCTGACCGGGGGCGCCTTGTCGGGGGCGCTGGGCTCCGGGGGCCGGCCCTCGGGCTTCAACGGCGGCTTGCCCTCGGGCTTGGCCGGCGGCGCGGCGGCCGGGCTGCTCGGGCTGGCTGGACCGGCCAGACCGGCCAGATGTGGGGGAGCCGCGGGCGGCTCGGTTCCGCTGCTCGGACCAAGGGGCGGCGCCGCGCCCGAGCTCAGATCGGTGCCTTTTGGCTGCAGCCGCCGCCGCGGCCGGGGGCGCTTGATCTTCGCCGCTCCCGCCGGGGTTCCCGGGGTGACCGTGTCGCCATCGGCGCTGGGCTCGGTGTCGTCGGGCTCGGCGGTCCCAGCGCCGGCGGCAGCGGCGTCCGCGCCGCCGTCTCGCGTCGCGGCCTGGCCCCCAGGGCCTCCGTCGGAGGACTTGGCCTCAGCGGGGCCCGGGCCGGTGCCGGCAGCAGGCAGGGTGCGCAAGGCGACTTCGCAGCGCTGGCCAGTGCTGGCCTGCACTATCTTTTCTTCCGAGCGGCGCGCCCCGTCCTGGGGGTTGCTCAGCCACAGCTTATGCTCGCCGGCAGAGAGCTTGAGCTCGACGCCCGTCACCTGCGAGCTGGCGGCGAACTTGTCGTCCACCATCACCTGCAGCCCCGACTGATCCATGCTCACGCTGCACGCGACCATGGTGGGACCCTGCCGCTGCGGATACAGCACCAGCCCAACGACCAGCCCGGTCACCGCCAGCGCCAGCACCGCCGCCATCGACAGCAGCGATACCGGCGAGACGAGCCGCCCCGAAGACGATGAGCTCGGACCGAGCTCGCGCCCCGCGCTGGCGCCGCCGGCGTAGCTATAGTCGGCCGACCGGGTGCGCCGCTCCAGCGGCCGATCGCCATCGGGCGCCATCGCCCGGTACTGCGCTACATCGTCCTCGGCCGGCGGGGGCAGGCCGTCGCCGAACGCCTGCGCGAGGATGACCGTGATGTTGTCCGGCCCGCCGCCGGCGCGCGCCATGTCGATGAGCCGGTGTACCCCTTCTTTGAGGTTCTCGGTGGTGCTGAGGACATCCTGAATTTCTTCGTCGCTGACCACCCCGACCAGGCCGTCCGAGCAGAGCAGCAGCCGATCGTCCCGCCGCAGGGTCTCCGAAGACAGCACGACCTCGATGTCCTCCTGGACGCCCAGCGCCTGCAAGATGACGTTCGAGTGTTCAAAGAGCTTGGCCTGCTCGGGGGTGATCTGCCCGCTGTCGAGCAGCTGGTTCACCAGCGACTGATCATGGGTGATCTGGGTCAGCCGGCCCTGCCGCCACAGGTAGGCGCGGCTGTCTCCGACCTGGGCCACCGCGACGTGCGACTGCAGCAGCATGAGCGCGGTCAGCGTCGTGCCCATGCCCGCCTTGGCGATGTCGGCGCAGGCCGCCTCGTAGATCTCCTGGTTGGCCCTTTGCGCGGCGTCGCGCAGCCGGCGCGCGACCTTGTGCAGCTCGCTCTCTGCCTTGTCGCCGCTCGCCGCGGCGTCGGCCGCCGTCCCGGTCGCCGCCTCCCCGCCGGCTGCTGCCGCCTCTCCGCTCGCCGCCGCCGCCCCGGTCGCCGCTGGCTCGCCGGGCGTCGCCGGCTCTCCCGCCGGCGGCAACGGCAGGAGCTGCTGCCGCATCGACAGCACCGCCATCTGCGAGGCCACCTCACCCGCCGCGGCGCCGCCCATGCCGTCGCAGACGACCAGCAGGGCGCCGCGCTGCCCGAGGTCGTACTCGCGCAGGTGACTGAAGTCGGTCTCCTCAGTATCGAGGTCGATGATGAGGTAGTTGTCTTCGTTGTGCTCGCGCACCAGCCCGACATCGGTAGCACCAACGATGCGGACGCGGATATTGGAGGGCTCGGGCATCACTTGGCTCTAGGGCTCGTACCGCAGCACTTGATCGCCCACGCGCAGCACGTCGTTAGGCTGGACATCCCGCTCCCCCCGCAGCCGCACATAGGTTCCGTTTGACGAATGCTGATCCTCCAGACGCACACGGCCACCCACGCGCGTGATCAGCGCGTGCCGTCGAGACATAAACTCATCGTCGGGAAAGACGATGTCGCCTTCTTCCCGGCCGAGCAGGACCTCGGCGCGGCTCAGGTGCCACACGTCGCGCACCAGGGCCGAGGTCGTCAGCTGACGCAGCCGCGCCCAGGACTCGCGCGGGGTGCTGCCAAAGACCCGCACGCCGTGCTCGATCGCCGGCGAGGGATCGCGCTCCTCGGGCGGGAGCGGCTCATAGCGGATGAGCTCACGGCCGATATAAAAGACATCGCCCGCCTGCAGCTCGTAGGGCTCGCGCAGCTGGATGAAGACTCCGTTTACCAAGTCCACCGGGCGCACCCGCACGCCACCGCCGTGCATGACGAAGCGCACGTGGCGGGCGGCGAGGAACGGATCGTCGGTGAAGTTCTTGTTCGCGGCGGTGCGGCCGATGTCGAAGAGCTCCCCGGACAAGGTGATCGCCTCGCCGTCCGAGCCGTCGCGGCGCATCACGATCAGGCGGCCGCGCAGGGCGGTGCCGCCGAGCCGGACCGCCCCGGGCTTGCCCGACTCGGGGCTGGCGGGGGCGGCGCCGACCGGGGCGGG
>DAOMZC010000928.1:0-3024 GCA_035437965.1 Pseudomonadota bacterium | reverse complement strand
CAAGAGCGACCGCACGCTGCAGAAGCTGTACTCGGTGGTCGTCCCCGATCGCCGCGGTCACACCAAGTGGAGCGGCCTGCTCATCGGCGACGTCCAGGGCAAGCAGGCCGCCGTGGCCGGCGCCGATGACCTGCCGGGCGTCAAGCAGCACTCGATGCAGGTGGTCGGCCACCTGGACATCGATCACGACGGCAAGCTGGAGCTCGTGGTAAACAGCGGCGGCGAGAACCTGGACCGCTACTCAGTGCGCGAGTACGACGGGACGATGCTGAACGTGGTGAGCTACTGGCACAGCTGCGGTGACTGAGGGGAAGCGCGACGGGCGCGGCTACTTCAGCAGGTACTCCTGCATGAACAGGATGGTGGCGTAGAACTGGAAGTCCTGGTTGCGCTTCTTGGCGAAGCCGTGGCCCTCGTCCTTGGCCAAGAGGTACCACGCCGGGGTCCGGCTGGCGCGCACCGTCTTTATCATCTGCTCGGCTTCGCTGGCCGGCACGCGCGGATCGTTCTGGCCCTGGACGATGAACAGCGGCTTGGTGATGCTGCTGGCGCGGCTCAGCGGCGCGATGCCGGTGAGGAAGCTGCGCATCTTGCCGTCGCGCTCGTCGCCGTACTCGACGCGCCGCAGATCGCGGCGGTAGCCCTCGGTGCGCTCCAGGAACGTCACCAGGTTGGACATGCCGACGACCGCCAGCGAGCAGCGGATGAGCGCGTTGTGGTGGGTCGCCGACACCAGGGTCATATGGCCGCCGTAGCTGCCGCCGGTGACCATGATCCGCTCACCGTCGAGGTTTGGCTGCTGCTTGATCCACTTGTAAAGCGCCTCGGCGTCCTTGTACGAGTCCTCGCGGCGGAACCCGTCATCGAGCTGCAGGAACGTCTTGCCGTACCCGGTCGAGCCGCGGACGTTGGGGAACAGCAGCGCCACCCCGAGCTCGTTGAGGTAGTAGTTGTTGCGCCCGAGGAAGGTCGGCCGGAACTGCGCCTCGGGTCCGCCGTGGATGTTGACGACGACGGGCCGCTTGCCGGTGAAGCGCTTGTTCGGCAGGTACAGAAAGCCGCTGATCTCGCGCCCGTCGAAGCTCTGCCACTTCACCAGCTGCGGCTCGGAGAACTCCTCGGTGGGCAGGCCGCCGGTCTCGCTGTGGGTCCAGCGATCGAGCTTGCCGGTGCGCAGGTTCACCGAGTAGACATCGGCGTTGCTGCGCGCCGCGCTGAGGGTAAAGCCAAGCTCCGAGCCACTCGGATGAATCGCCAGCCCGCCGACCACCCCGACGGGAACCTGGGCCAGCGGGCGGAACTGCTTGGTCGCGGTGGCCATCACGTAGATGCGGCTGATGCCGTTCTCGTTGGTCGCAAAGACCAGGGTCTTGCCGTCGCGCGACAGGTCATAGTCCTCGACGTCCCACTTGATCGAGGTGGTAAGGTAAGTGTGCTTGCCGGTCGCCAGATCGATGTAGGTGAGGCGGCGGAACTCCGACTCCTTGTCGGTGGTGACGTAGATGCCCTTGCCGTCGGTCGCGTAGCGGGCGCGGAAGTACGCCACCTTCTCGGGCAGGCCCTTGGGGGTGAGCAGCTTCTTCTCGGCGGTGGCCAGGTCGACGAGCCACAGGTAGCTCTCGTTGGCCGAGACCTCCTCACCAAGGACGAGCTGGCCGCGCTCGCCGGCATCGGGGGCGAAGTCCTCGGCGCCCCAGCCGCCGCCGGTCAGCTGGAGGAGCTGCTTGTCGCTCGCCTTGTCGAGCGGGTTCATCACCCACAGATCGTTGTCGCGGCCGTTGCGGCGGGTGGACATATAGGCGACGCGATCGCCGCGGCGGTTGAAGATCGCCCCGGTGTTGCGCGACTTTCCGTCGGTGAGCAGGGTGATGTCGCCGCTTTTGAGGTCGTAGCGGAACAGCTGAAACCACTCGCCGCCGCCCACGTCCTTGGAGAACAGGAAGTAGTCGCCGCGGGTCGGCTCGAAGGTGGCGCCGCTCACGCGGTCGGGGAAGAAGGTCAGCTGGGTGCGGGCGCCGCCGGGCATCAGCAGGCGGTGGATCTGCGGCACGTCGGCGAAGCGGGTCACCATGAGCAGCTCGCGGCGCAGCGGGTGCCAGTCGGAGAAGCCGGCGCCGCGGAACTCGGTGTAGCGGCTGACGCGGTCGGCGAGCTCGCGGGAGATCGGCGGGACGCCCTCGACGACGAGGTTCTCGCCGGGGGGAACTACCTTGCTGGCGGCGGGGAGGGCCTGGGCGCCGACCGTCGGGCCGCTGGCGGCCGCGGCGGGGGGCGGGGGGCTGGCGGCGCGGGCCGGGGGCACCGAGCCGGGGGCCACGGGGGCGGTCTGGGCGAACGCGCGGCTCGACGGCCACAGGAGGCCCAGCGCCAGGCTGAGACAGAGGCCCGAGCAGGCGGGGCGGAGACTTGAGAGAGAGAGACGCTGCACCTTCACAATAGACCTCCGATTTTCACGACCGATTTCCCGACCGTTTTTCACAAGTTGCAGTCGGCCAGCGAGGGGGGCTGCAAAAAGGGACTGATTAGTAACACAGAAGCTCGGGAAAAGTTCGCGGGGGGCGGAGGCGAGCGGGGACAAGCGCGCTCACCGCCGGAGCTCGGGCGGTGTGGGGGAGCGCCGAGCGAGCGCGACGGTGTGATCCACAGGCGAACACAAGTGATAAGATGGCCAGCGGAGGCTACTCACGTGATTCACCGTCGTACTGCTTTGGAGGGGCCGCGCGGCCGAGGCTCGGAGGACCGGCGCCGGCTGGGGAGGCTCGGGACCTGGGGGGGGCGGGTCGGACTTTTTGGGCTGCTGGCTCTGGTCGCGGGGCAGGGCAGCTGTGTTCCCGAGGCCGAGCTGGCGGGGGACGGCGGCCAGACGACTAGCGACTGCGGGCAGCGGGAGCGCATCGACGGGCAGGTGAAGCAGCAGGCGGCGGCGGACTTCGCCAGCGCGGGCAAGCCGTGCCAGCCTTACGACATGCAGCTGACGACGACGAACCCGCAGGAGACTTTATGGCGGGTGTGGCGTGGGGGGGT
>DAOMZC010000927.1:0-3025 GCA_035437965.1 Pseudomonadota bacterium | reverse complement strand
CGAGCTTTTGGTAGAGCCGGGCCGGCAAGAGGATGCGCGGCCGCACAAGACCGACCGTCGCCGGCGGCAGCTCGCCGTCGTGCAAGAGCACCGTCCCAAAGCCCGGCAGCTCCCGAACCTGTGCCCCCCGCACGAGCCGCCGCAGCCGGAACGCCGACAGCCCAAGCGACACCACGCAGCGACCGACCCAGAGCAGATAGAGCAGCGCCAGCCCGCTCGCCACCCCCAGCACCGGCCCGCTCCCACCGACGCGCGGCGCCACCCCCGTCAGCTGCGGCGGCAGCCGCACCGCCACCTCCCAGGCCGCCGGCGCCGCGGGCGACACCACCGAGGGCAGCCACGGCAGCACGAGCAGCACGACGAACGCCAGCTTGAGAAACAGGAAGCGGTCCGCCGCGCTGCGCAGGTGCCGCACGCCCAGGACATACGCCGCCCACAGCCCGCTGCTCAGCACGAGCTCGGCGCCGAGCCACGTCCACACCGCCGTGGTCAGCGCCGCCAGCCCGCTCACAGCTTCTCCAGGAGCTGCTTCAGCTCGGCCAGCTCCTCGGGCTCCAGCGGCTCGCTCTTGATCACGTTGACCGCCAGCGCGAAGGCGTCGCCGTCAAACAGACCCTTGAGGAGCCGCTTCAGCTCGCGCCGCTGATACAGCGGCTTGCGCAGCACCGGATAGTAAAGATGCGCCTTGGATTCCTTTTCGTGGGTAATGTGACCCTTCTGTTCCAGAGTCCGGACCACGGTCAAGAGCGAGGTATACGCCGGCTTGGGAGTCCGTGGCAGCCGCTCGAGAATGTCGGCGACCGACAGCGGTGACTCCTGCCAGAGGATCTTCATGATCGCGAGCTCATTGTCGGTGAGCTGCGGGGAAGTGGGGCGCGCCATGACCGTTCGCTCCTACTAGATAACTAGTAGGTTAGTCATGCGCGTGCGATTTGCAACTAGTTAACTAGGAGAAAAATCGCGCGCCCGGATCATGCGCGGACTCTGCAGACTCTCGCGATCGGGCGCGCCGGAGTCCCATGCCGCTACGGGTTGCGCGCAGGCAGCGGGAAGGACTGCACCCGCGGGCGCCCGGGGTGGGGATTGCGCCCGTCGGGACAGCGGCGCTTGGCGACCGGCAGGACCTCGGCGCTGAGCAGCACGCAGAGGCGGGTCTGGCGATCGAGCTCCGGGACGCGCATATAAGTGTCGTGGCCCGGCACGCGCACGGTCCCGGCGGAAAGCTCGATGTCGGCCTGACCGACGCCCGGGTACAGGGTGCCGACGAGGAGCCCGCGGCGATGGACCACGTAGACGTGCGCCGGCGCCGCCAGCTCCAGGTCGAGCGTGAACACCTGCCCGGGGCGCAGCGGCTCGCTCTCGGACATCGCCACCGCCTCCCCGCGTCCGTCGGTGGTCAGCACCAGCGGCCGGCTCGTGACGTACACGCCGGTCTCGCTCGCCGGGTTGTGCGCGCACGAGCTGGCGAGCCCCAAAAGCCCCAGCCCATACCCGAGCCCATAAGGCCCATAAGGAAAAGAAATCTTGGATCGCATCAGACCCAGGATACAGGGCCAGGCCAAAGGGATCGATACAGCGATCGATACAGCGATCGATACAGCGATCGATACAGCGATCGATGCAGGCGGCCGCGCATCGCACAAAAGACCACAGCGGCCCGCTTGTCGGCACCTTCGCCCGCGTCGGGGCCAGGGTCGGCGAACCCGCCTGCCAAGCCGCCGCGATTCGCGATACACTAGCAGGTCATGGATCCGGTCATCATCGGTCCCCTGGCGCTTATCGCCACCATCGGACTGCTCGTCCTCATCAAGATCATCACCTCGGCGCAGAAGAAGAAGCCGGGGCCGCAGAAGAAGGTGCGGCTGCTCATCCACTCGATCAACGACGATCGCTGCACCGGCTGCGACGCCTGCGTCACCGTCTGTCCGACCGACGTGCTCGAGCTCAAGAGCAACAAGAGCCGGGTGCTGCGCTTTGGCGACTGCATCCAGTGCGAGCAGTGCGCCAACGTCTGCCCGACCACCGCCCTGGTCATGCACCACGAGGGCACGACGCCGCCGCCGGTGCAGGTGCCGGATCTCGACGACTACTACCAGTCCAAGGTCCCCGGCCTTTACCTGCTCGGCGAGGCGGCGGGCAAGCCGCTGGTCAAAAACGCCGTCAACCTCGGCCGCGCCGCCGTCGAGCACCTGCTACGCAGCGGCATGCGGCCGGGGGCGATCGATCAGCACAGCACCGAGCAGCTCACCTGCGTCGACGTGGTGATCGTCGGCAGCGGGCCGGCGGGGCTGTCGGCGGCGATGGCGTGCCTGCAGCGCAAGCTGTCGTACGTGGTCCTGGAAAAAGACGCCTTCGTCGCCTCGACCATCGCCCGTTACCCCAAGGGCAAGAAGGTCATGGCCGAGCCCTACGACGTCCGCTGCGTCGGCCTCTTGCCGGTCTGGGACTCGTCCAAGGAGGGCGCGATCGCCGAGTGGAACCGCGTGCTGGAGCAGGTCGGCCTCGACATCCGCATGCGCGAGGCCGTCGAGGTGGTCAAGCCCGAAGGCGGCACCTTCCAGGTCAAGACCGACAAGGCGAGCTACAGGTCGCAGAAGGTGCTCTTGTGCATCGGCACCCGCGGTAAGCCGCGCAAGCTCAACGTGCCGGGCGAAGATCAGCCGTGGGTGCAGCCGCTGCTCGACGATCCCGACCTGTACAAAGGCAAGACCCTGCTGGTGGTCGGCGGCGGCGACAGCGCCGTCGAGGCGGCGATCGCCCTGGCCGCCTCCGAGCTGCGCAACAAGGTCATCCTCTCGTACCGCGGCAAGGGCTTCAACCGCGTCAAGGCCAAGAACCGCCAGGATCTCGACCAGCTGGTCAACCAGCAGCGCATCCTGCTCCTGCTCGGCTCGACGGTGACGCAGTTCGGCGCCGACAACGCGACGCTGAAGCTGGCCGAGGGGCGGACGCGCGACATCAAGATCCACGGCGCCTTCGTGCTCATCGGCGGCGATCCGCCGCTCAAGTGGCTGGAGTAGATGGG
>DAOMZC010000926.1:0-3030 GCA_035437965.1 Pseudomonadota bacterium | reverse complement strand
AGCACGGCAAGGGCTTCGCCGTCGTCGCCGACGAGATCAAGGACCTCGCCGAGCGGTCGTCGGCGAGCACCAAGGACATCAGCGAACTTATCAAGAGCGTCCAGACCGAGTCGCGCAACGCCATCGACGCCGTCGAGCGCGGCGCCAAGTCGGTCGACGACGGCGTCAAGGTCAGCCACCAGGCCGAAGAGGCGCTGCGCAAGATCCTCGAGTCGGCCGAGCGAGCGACCCAGATGGTGCGCGACATCGCCCGCGCCACCGTCGAGCAGGCCCGCGGCAGCAAGCAGGTCACCGACGCCATCGGCTCGATCGCCGAGACCGTCCAGCAGATCGCCACCGCGACCAGCGAGCAGGCGCGCGGCTCCGAGCAGATCCTGCGCGCCGCCGAGCGGATGAAGAACATCACCAAGCACGTCGAGCGCTCGTCGCAGGAGCAGACGCGCGGCGGCAAGCAGATCACGCGGTCGATCGAGTCGATCTCCGAGATGGTCTCGCACCTGCACCAGGCGCAGCGCGAGCAGACCAAGGGCGGCGATCAGATCCTGCAGTCCATCGAGTCGCTGCGCGAGATCGTCCGCCAGCAGGAGACGCGCCTCGGCGACCTCGGGCGGCTGCTCGAGGCGCTCGGCCGCACCGCCGAGTTCATGCGCAGCATGGCGCGCGGCGGCACCAGCACCACCATCAAGTCGGTCAGCAGCGACTCCGCCGCCGACCTGGACGACAACTAAGTTAGTCCCAAACGAAATACGAACCGGAGCGGGTCCTGTCACCTGCGGCACCCCGCCGCTAGGCGCGTCGGGGGCCCCGCCTCCGGCGCCACCCACTCCTCAGTGAAACTACGAGTTTCAGCTGGGGCGTAGCTTGGCCGCCGCTACGGAAACACCAGAACTTTTTCTTCCCCGAACTCCCCGAACAGCCCCCGCAGGTAGCGCAGCGCGCGGTCGCGACGGCTGAGCAGCGCGTCCATCTCCTCGTCGGTCAGTAGCGCACCGCTTGGGTCCTGGGCGAGCGCTGCGGCGAGCCGCGGCTTGTCCAGGTCGTGCAGGGCGACGAAGAAGCTGCGCGAGAACTTCTGCGCCCGCTTGAGATAGCTCCAGCAGCGCTGGTGGCCGTCGGGATCGACCTGGAACCCGAAGGCGTTGTCCATGAAGTAAAGGACCCGCCCGTCCGGCGAGCCGAGCAGGTTGCCGCCCGAGAAGCGGTCGGAGTTGTTCTGCAGCAGATCGAACAGGAGCAGCGTCGAGAGCTGCCCGAGCAGCGCCGCCTTGTCCTGCGGGATCGCCGTGCCCTGGCTGAGCCAGTCCGCCCAGTGCTCGATCCCCTCGGTGGTGTCCAGGTGCATGTCGACGACGTTGGGGATCCAGTACATAAGTGCCCCCAGCGTCTTGCCACCCTCGAAGAGGGTCTCGTTCTCGATGCGGGCGCGCGTCCACTCCGAGTCGGGGGCGAGCTTGCCGAGGACCTCTTCGCGGCTGAGGGCGTGCATGAGCGATGGCGCGATCTGGTGCAGCCCGAGCAGCCGGCCGAGGCGATAGGCGGCGACCTCCTTGCGCGGGACCGACTGCGGGTTGGTCTGCAGCGGCTTGAAGGCGCCGCGGCTGCCGTCGGCGAAGTCGACGCGGAACGAGATCGAGCTGCCGCCGCGGTTAAAGTGCAGCGTCTTGACCGCGCTATTCTGCATGCGGCCGAGCAGCAGGTCGTCGGCCATGCCGAGGAAGGTGCCGCTGGCGCTGGTCGCCGTGGTCGCCGGGTCGAGCTCGTCCGGGGCGTCGAGCGGCGCCAGGCGCTCGGCCGGGGCGGTGAGGGCGGCGGCGGGCCGCGGTTGCAGGACGCGCGCCGCCTCCAGGAGGCCGAGCACCGCGCCGGAAAACGCCAGCACTTCTACGCACAATAGGGTCCACAGCCGCACTGCGCGACGCTACCACGCCGCCCGCCGCAATGTCATCGCGCTGTCATTTTGCCGGCGCCACGCGCCCTTGCGAGCGCTGACCGCGGTAGTCGGCCATGGGTCCGCGCCACGCGCCTTTGGGCGGGCGCCTGGGTCGGCGGCCCTTTGCCGGGCGCTGGCCTGGGTCGGCGGCCATGAATCCGCGCCACGCGCCCTCGGCCGGGCGGCTGGCCTGGGTCGGCGGCCCTTTGCCGGTGCTTGCTGCTTGCTCCGGCGGCAAGCCTGCCGGCATGCTGGGGGGAGGTCCTGCATGCTCATTCCCGTCCGCTACCTTGTCGATCGGCTGCGCCAGCCGCGCTCGCGGGCCGATGAGGTGCTGACCCTGCGTCAGCGCTTTGCGCGGGAGCCGCGCGCCGACCAGGTCTCCGCCCAAGAGTCGGCCGCCGCCGAGGAGCTGCGCGACCTGCGTCTGCAGCTCGCCGCGGCGGTCGGGGCAGTGCAGTCGTGCAAGACCTGCGCGATCGGCCACGCGCCGCCGCACGGCCACTTCGCCGGCGGCCACTGCTGCGGCCTGGCCACCCCCGACGCCTTCAACGACGATGAGGTGGCCGCGCTCCGCCAGGCCGGCACCGGTCCCCAGGCGCTGCGCCTGCCCGTCGGCGATCACGCCGGCTGCTCGTTCCGCGGGCCGACCGGCTGCTCTCTGCAGACCGCGGATCGGCCCAACCTGTGCCTGCGCTATCTCTGCCCCGACCTCACCCGCGAGCTCCACCAGCGCGGCGATCTCCCCGCCATCGAGGCCCTGGGCGCCCGCCTGGAAGAGGTCTACCTGCGCTTCATCACCCTGCGCCGCCAGCGCCTCGACCGCGAGGAAGAGGCCCGGCTCCTCGCCCCGTAGTCTCCGCCCGCCCGCTGGCGCCTCCGCCGCGCGGCCTGCTGGCCTGCCGGGTCACCGCGAAACGGCGACCCGCCGAGCCGCGGCGAGCCAGCAGACCATTCGCCGGGCCGCGGCGAGATGGCAGACCCGGCGCACGGCGCGGCAAAACAGCGAACGGATTGTCCGCGGCTGTGCGACCATGCGCCGCATGCAAGCAAGCCCCTCCGCCGTGACCATCCGTCACGCCACCGCCGATGATCTGGAG
>DAOMZC010000925.1:0-3033 GCA_035437965.1 Pseudomonadota bacterium | reverse complement strand
GCGCTGACAAAAAAGGATCTCCGGTCGGCCCACGCCTTTGGCTCCCGAAGGAGGGGGTGGGGTGACGATTTTTATACTGAGTCGGCGGCGGAGCGGAGGCGGGCCAGGGTGCCGGCGCGCTGGTGGTAGAGGCGGAGGATGTCGGCGGCGGTCTCTTCGATGGCTTTGCCGGTGATGTCGATGACCGGCCACTCGGGGTGGCGGGCGTAGAGGTCACGGGCGGCGTAGATTTCGCGCAGGATGTAGTCGCGCTGGCCGTAGCTGGTGTCGGGGGTCATGCGCATGCGGGCGAGGCGCTCGCGGCGGATCTGGAGCAGGGCGTCGGGCTGGATGGTGAGGGCGAAGACGCGCTCGGGGGGGACCTCGTAGAGCTCGCTGGGCGGCGGGAGGTCGAGGACGAGGGGGACGTTGGCGACGCGGTAGCCCTTCTGGGCAAGGTAGATCGAGAGGGGGGTCTTGGAGGTGCGGCTGACCCCGCACAGGACGATGTCGGCCCGGTTGAGGACCTCGGGGTTTCTGCCGTCGTCGCTGTGGACGGTGAACTCGATGGCCTCCATGCGCTGGTAGTAGCTGTCGCTGACGGCGTGCAGGAGGCCGGGGACGCCGCGCGGCTCGACGCCGAAGAAGGTGGCCAGGGTCGCCAGCAGGGTGCCGATCAGATCGACGCACTGGACGCCGCCCTCCTGGCACTTGCGGCGCAGGACCTCGCGCTCGCCGGCCAGCACCAGGGTCGAGACGACCAGGGCCTGGGCGGCGCGCGCCTCGGCGATGACCGAGTCGACGTCGTGCTCGTGGCGCAGGTGGGGGAAGACCTGGAGCTCGATGCCGTGGGCGTACTGCTCGAACTGGAGCAGGGCGGCGCGGACGACCTTCTCGGCGGTCTCTCCGGTGGCGTCGGAGACAATGAAGATGGCCCGCACGGGGCCAAAGCTATCCCGCATTTGGCGGTCTACCCTAGCACCTTTAGATGCCGTTTGGCGCGCTGCGTCATAAGGTCAAGCTCCCCTTCTGCGAGGGCCGTTGAGGAAACTGCGGCCGAGCTGCCAGGGACGGCGGGCGGCGCGCTTTTCGCTAGCCCATTATTTACCTGATCTGGGTCCGCATGGGCAGCGCGGTAGTCAAGGACGCGGGGACACTCGGGATCCGGGGCGCGGGCATCGCCGCTTACGTGGGCGGAGACGACGCGACAGCCGCCGCGGCAGAGGCTCAGGTAGTGGCAGCTGCGGCAGGGCTCGGCGGCGGCGGGCCAGCTGCGGAAGGGGGCGAAGGCGGCGGGCTCGGGCCAGTAGGTGCGTAGCTCGGCGGCGGTCGGCTGGACCGAGGGGGCGAAGCTGCAGGCGGACAGCTGGCCGCCGGCGCGCGCGGCGATGAGGAGATCGCCGCCGGCGCAGCCGTAGACGGCGAGGAAGCGCAGGAGCTCGGGCGGGGGCTGGTGGTGGGCGAGCATGGGGGTAAACGAGCAGTCGACGCGCACGCGCAGGCGGTGGCGGCGGGACAGCTGCAGCAGGGTGGGGAGCAGGGCGCGGTGCTGGGCGTCGGTGCAGCGCAGCTCGTCGTAGGTGTCGCGGCGGGCGCCGCGGCCGGCGGGCTTGAAGCGCAGGAGCTCGACCTCGCGCAGGCGGCGGCGGCGGGCGTGGGCGAACAGGGCGGGCAGGCCGGGGTAGCTGCGCCGGGTGACGACGCAGTTGATGCCGACGTTTTTCTGCACCGCGCGCAGGGCGATAAGGGCGCGATCGGCGCGGGCGAAGCCGTCGAAGCCGCGCACGGCGGCGTAGTCGGCGCCGATGCCATCGAGGGAGACGTTGATCTGGCCGAACAGGCCCTCGGCCGCCCAGCCGCACAGGCGGTCGAGGACGGCGTCGTCGTAGAGCCCGGAGGTCGTCAGGTTGGGCACCAGGCCCTGGGCGCGGGCGTAGCGGAGGAGCTCACCGAGCCACGGCAGCTCGGCCGACTCGCCGCCGCCCAGGGCGACGTGGAAGACGCCGGCGGCGGCGAGCTCGGAGAGGGCACGCTGCCACTCGGCGAGGCCCCACTCGCGCGGGCCGCCCTCGGGGGTGGCGCCGGTGTAGCAGCCGCGGCACCCGGCGGAGCAGCGGTTGGTGAGCTGCAGGTGGGCCTCCAGCGGGGCGCTGAGCGGCGCGCCCAAGTCGGGGCGGGGGCCGCCCGTCTGGTCCGTCTGGTCCGTCTGGTCCGTCTGGTCCGTCTGGTCCGTCTCGTCCGCTTCGTCGGACCACAGGCCGGGCGGCGGTGCCTTGTGACCGAGGTGGCGCGCCCGATCGCGATCGACAAAGACCAGCGCCTGCGGCCAGCGTAGCTGCACGATGCCGCCAAAGCGCTCATAGCGAAATCGGCGCGGGGCCGGCAGCCGCCGTCGCGCCC
Organism: Pseudomonadota bacterium; assembly: GCA_035437965.1. Classification (GTDB taxonomy): domain Bacteria; phylum Myxococcota_A; class Polyangia; order Palsa-1104; family JAEUJZ01; genus CALFML01. The sequence continues at coordinate 654 of DAOMZC010000925.1, read as the reverse complement.
AGAAGCGCTGCCACCGCGAGACTAGCGCCAACATGCCCGGAGCATACCAGCGCCCCCGAGCGACAGCCAAAGTCACGGCCGGCAAAAACGCAGCGGTCGGCCGTGGTCGCTTAGCTCGCCGAGCGCCGCGGAGCCGGCAGCGGTGTCGAGCCACTGTCGAGTCGAGGCGAGGTCGAGCCGAGGGTCGGTGTCGTCGCGTAATTGACAGGCCCGACCGCGGAGGGTGAGAATCGGCACCAGTGTTCTTTGTTTACCTCTTCGCCGCGGTGGCTGGGTGCCTGCTGGTCCTGGTGTCCATGGTGGGCGGGGCACACCACGACGGCAGCGCGGACGGCGACGGCGCGTCGCTGACCGGCGGCGCGCATGACGACGCCGGAGCGAGCCAGGGCCACCCGGCCCACGAAGGGGCCGGACACCCCGCGGGGCTCGGCGCGGCCCTCGGGTGGCTGCTCTCGGTGCAGTTGTGGACCTACCTGCTGGCATTCGGCGGGCTCACCGGGCTGCTGCTGCGCAGCGTGGCGCACGTGCCCGAGCCGCTGGCCGGTGGGTGTGCGCTCGCGGTGGGGCTCGTCTCGGCGCTCGGTGCGCGGGCGGTGCTGCGGCGCGCGCTCGGCAGCTCCGACAGCGGCGTCGTCAGCCACGATCGCCTGGTCG
>DAOMZC010000924.1:0-3038 GCA_035437965.1 Pseudomonadota bacterium | reverse complement strand
GGCAGCTCGCCTCGGGTCTGGCTGCGGCGCACCGCAAGAGCATCGTCCACCGAGAATAAGACGCTCCGTCGACGAACGTGCTCGGCGTTTCCAGAAACGGCTGGCAGCGACGGCCTCGGGCTGGAAACAGCGCAGCGCTTTGCCGTGGTGAACCATCGCTGGCGCCGACCACGGAGCGCCAACGGTCCTAGGTCTCCCGAGCGACCGCCGTCTCGATCAGCTGAATGTTGCGGAACCCGACTTCCTCATCGTGGGGCGGCTCCCACATGTCGCTCGCCAGCTCGAAGATCGCGTCGGGTACTTCCATCGCGAAGGTCGCCGCCCGCGCGCGGTTGCGCTCGCGGACGCGCTGGCGCCGCACCTCGCGCGGGGCCTCGAGTACGTAGACCGACAGTGCATATCCGGCGTCATCGACCCGGCGGTAGAAGTCCTCACGCAGCGACCTGCGGATGAGCCCGAGCTCGAGGACCGCGTCCACCTTGCAGGCAAGGAGGCTGCGCGTGAGCTTCCAGATCTGCTCGCTGCAGCGCTCCTTCCTTTCGGAGTACCACGCCATCACTTCCGTCGCCGGGCGGTCCGCGCGATAAAGAGTGGTCATCCAGTCATCCAGGTTGAGGTGCGGCGCGCCGATGCGCTGCGACAGCGAGGCGGCAAAGGTGGACTTGCCGGCGCCGACCGGGCCTTCGATGAGGTGGATGCGCGCCACGGCTACCCCTTGAGGTTCTTCTTGAAGAAATCGACTGTGCGCTGCCAGGCTAAAGTGGCGCTCGGCTTGTCGTAGCGCGGCGTGGTGTCGTTGTTGAACCCGTGCTGCGTACCGGGGTAGATGAAGATCTGGTACTTGAGCCGGCTCTTTTTGAGCGCCTCCTCGAACGCGGGAATTCCGGCGTTGATGCGGTCGTCTTTCTCGGCATAGTGAATGAGCAGCGGCGCCTTGATGCGCGCCACGTCTTCGGCCGTGGGCTGGCTGCCGTAGAACGGGACGGCGGCGGCCAGCTCGGGCACGCGGCTCGCCAGCATGCAGGCCACTCCGCCGCCGTAACAGAATCCCACCACGCCGAGCTTCCCGGTGCACTCCGGACGACTCTTTAGGAAGCCGAGCGCGGCGACGAAGTCCTCGCTGGTCTTTGTCTGGTCGAGCTTGGGGAACAGCGCCCGCGCCTGGTCTTCGTCGCCTGGATAGCCGCCGAGCGGAGTCAGGGCGTCGGGAGCGAAGGCGACGAAACCCTCCAGGCTGACCCGGCGCGCGATGTCCTCGATGTGCGGATTCAGACCACGATTCTCATGGACCACCAGCACGCCGGGTAGCTTGCCCTTCGCCCTGTCCTTGACCGGCTGTACCAGATAGCCGCGCACCTTGCCCGAGCCCTTGGGCGAGTCGTACTCGACATAGCCGGCCTTGAGGCGGGCGTCGTCCTTGGGAACCTGCTGCGCCTCGGCAAATCGCGGGCTGAGCGCCTCGAGCAGCGCCGCCGCGGTCCAGCCGCCCACCGCGAACCGCACGGCGCGCTCCAAAAAACCGCGGCGATCCACCTGGCCGTGAACGTATTGATCAAAGAGGTTCAAGAGCTCCTGGTCGAAGTCGCTCGCTTGCTTTCGCTCCACAGACTACCTCCTAATGCGCGCAGCATATCCCGCGGACCTGCGTGGGGTTTGAACTTTTTGCCGCGCGCGGTGTTTGATTCCTAGAACAAGGAGACCCACCATGAAGCCCCTGCGCCTTTCTTTCTCCGGGCTGCTCGCCCTCTGCCTTGGTGCCGCACCCGCTGGCGCTGCCGAGGCCCCGCCGCCCGCCGCCGCGCCGTCAGCGGCTTCTGTGACCCTGCCCGCCAAGACGCTGAAGAAGCCGGTCACCGATGAGTTTCACGGCAACAAAGTGATCGATGACTACCGCTGGCTGGAGACCTTCGCCGATCCGGCGGTGCGCGCCTGGAACGATGCGCAGAATCGCTACAGCCGCGCGGTCCTCGATCAGAGCCCGGCGCTCGGCGCCATTCGCGACCGCGTCAAGGAGCTCATCACCGCTTCCTCCGCCGCCTACTTCGATCTCTCGGTGCGCGGCGGCGTGACGTTCTCGCGCAAGTTCCAGCCGCCTCGTGACCAGCCGCTGCTCGTCACCCTGAAGTCGGCGGACGAGCCGGGCTCGGAGCGGGTGCTTGTCGATCCGCTGAAGCTCAACTCGGCGGGAACTACCACCATCGACTTCTATGTCCCGTCGCTCGACGGCGAGCTCGTCGCGGTCTCGCTGTCCGATCGCGGCACCGAGGACGGTACGGTGCATGTCTACGAGGTCAAGAGCGGCAAGGAGCTGCCCGATGTGGTGCCGCGGGTAAACGGCGGCACCGCGGGCGGGAGCCTGGCGTGGAACGGGGATCACTCGGGCTTCTACTACACCCGCTACCCGCGCGGCAGCGAGCGCGCCAAGGAAGATCTGGGCTTTTATCAGCAGGTCTACTTCCACAAGCTCGGCACCGACACCAAGGACGACACCTACGCCATCGGCAAGGACTTCCCGCGCATCGCCGAGATCAACTTGAAGACCAGTCCCAACGGAAAGTATGTCCTGTGCACCGTGGGCAACGGGGACGGCGGGGAGTATGAGCACCACCTGCTCACGCTGGCCGGCGGCAGCTGGGCGCGGCTTACCAAGTTCGCCGATCATCTCACCCACGGCGTCTTCGGGCTGGATGGCGCGCTGTACATCGTGTCGCGCGATGGCGCGCCGCGCGGCAAGCTGCTGCGGCTGCCGGCGGGGAGCAGCCAGCTCGCGGCGGCCAAGGTGGTGGTGCCGCAGAGCGAGGCGGTCATCGAGCACGTGCTTTTGACCAAGGGGCGGCTCTACGTGCAGGATCTGCTGGGCGGAGTGTCGCAGCTGCGCAGCTTTGATCTGAACGGCGGGGCGCCGAGCCTGGTCCCGGTCATGCCGGTGTCCACGGTGAGCGAGCTCACGCGCGGCCGCGATGAGGAGATCCTGTTCCGCAACGTGACCTTCGTCGAGCCGGCGGCCTGGTACCGCTACGCACCGGCTGGCGTCGGCG
>DAOMZC010000923.1:0-3039 GCA_035437965.1 Pseudomonadota bacterium | reverse complement strand
GAGCTGGCGCAGTGCCTGGGCCCGCTGCATGAAGAGCCGGCTGTGCTCGCCGAGCTCCTGCCCCTGGGCCCGCTGCGCACGCTCGAGCTGCTGGCGCTCCGCCCCGACGGCCGCTTGAAGCTGCGCCCGGAGGGGGTCCTGCACCTGCTGGGCGCGCCCTGTCCCGAGCTGCAGCCGAGCCTTGCCGGGGGGCCGGGGCGCGAGCCGCTGATGCCCGGCCTCCACCTGCTGGCCGGCGTCTTCCCCGCCAAGGCGCAGCTCCCCATCGCCCAGCCGCTGCTGCGCGTCGACGGCCTGCGCGAGCCGCGGCTCCTGCCGGCGCTGACCCGGGCCCTGCGGCGGGCCGAGCTCTACGACGCCGCGGTCGTCCTCGACGGCGTCGCCGGGCTGTCGTTTCCGGCGTTCACCAGCGACGGCACCCTGGCCCAGCTGCGGGCGCTGCTTCTGAGCCCGCGGGTGCCGCTGGTCCTCGGCGCGATGCCCGAGGCGCCGGCGGCGCTCGGCCTGATGTCGCGGTCGCTGCCGCTCCCGAAAAGCCCGTCCGAGCAGCCGGCGCCGCTGCTCCCGAGCGCCCCGCTGCCGCTCGGTACCAGCTGGCGCGCCCCGACGCTGCCGGCGCTCGCCGCGCTTGCCCCGCAGGCGGACGGCCAGCCTCCCAGAGGCCGGCTGGAGCCCCTTGTGGCCGGCGATCCCCGCGCCGCCATCGTGGTCAGCGCCAGCGCCACCCCCGACGCCTACGCGACCGCCGCCTACCTGGCCGCCCGCGACGGCGCCCTCCTGGTCCTCGATGCCGAGCTGACCTCGGTGCGGGCCCTGGTCCTCGGCATGCTCCTGCGGCAGCTGCCGGTCTGCATCGCCGCGCTGCCCCCCGCCGGCCCCGGCACGCCGTGGCCGGCCCAGCTGCAGCCGTTCGCCGTGCCGGCCCGCCCGCGCCTCTAGCAGGCTGAGGCAGAACTACTCGGCGACCCGATGCGTCCGGCCGTGCTCACAGCCACGAGGCTGCTCCGCGCGGCCCAGCACGAGCTCGGGCCGCGCTACGTCTTGCCCCCAGCCTACTGTCGGTCGGCGCTAGCCGCTGTGGCGGACATACTCGAACTCGAAGGGCTGCCCGTTGATCCCGCGGGCCGGCGGCGCGACCCAGCCGGCGATCTTGCCCGGCTCGAGCACCGGCTTCTGGATCTCTTTGAGGTAGGCCCGGTCCTCGGCCGTCGGCAGCCAGCCGCGTGACTTTTCGGCGAAGGCCGCCGCCGAGATCGGGTTGCCGTCCACATCGAAGTGGTGCCCGGCGGGCATGCTGTAGGCGCCGATGTGGCGGTGGAAGCGGCGGCTCGGCAGGCGCAGCTTGTGCCCGGCGGCGCGCTCACCGAGCACCCGCTCGATGGTGCGGTTCCACTTGTCGACCGCGCGCTGGCAGTCGGCGACGTACTGATCGCGCAGCACCTCGTTCATCGCGTTGCGCAGCGGCACGTTTGTCGTTACAAGCCGTCCGTCTTCGCCGAGGGTGGGCAGCTCGTAGCTCTTGTCCAGGGCGATGTGGTCCTCGTACTGCGCCTCTTTGTAGCGGCCCTTGAGCCCCGAGGCGAAAAAGTCTGCGGCGTTCGACGAGATCTCGCTGCCGAAAAGGTCCTCGGACACGCTGAACCACAGGTTCAGGTGGCGCTGCAGCATGTCGAGCGGCACCCCGCCGAGCTTGCGCACCGCCTCGGGATCGTCGCTTTTCGCCTGCAGCATCAGCTCGCAGGCGCGCTGCACCACGCGGTCGACGCCGGTCTCGCCGACGAACATGTGGTGGGCTTCCTCGGTCAGCATGAAGCGGCAGGTGCGCGCCAGCGGATCGAAGCCCGACTCGGCGAGCGAGTAGAGCTGAAACTTGCCGTCGCGGTCGGTGAACATGGTGAACATGAAGAAGTCGAGCCAGTTCACGATCGGCTCGTTGAACGCGCCGAGGATCCGGGGCTTATCGCGATCGCCGCTGCGGCGCTCGAGCATCGCCTCGGCCTCCTCGCGACCGTCTTTGCCGAAGTAGGAGTGCAGGAGGTACACCATCGCCCACAGGTGGCGGCCCTCCTCGACGTTGACCTGGAAGAGGTTCCGCAGGTCGTACAGCGACGGCGCGCTGTGCCCGAGCATGCGCTGCTGCTCGACCGAGGCCGGCTCGGTGTCGCCCTGGGTGACGATGATGCGGCGCAGCGGCGTGCGGTACTCGCCCGGCACGTCCTGCCAGGCCGGCTGGCCGAAGTGATCGCCGAAGCCGACGGTGCGGCCTTCCTGGCGCGGCTCGAGGAAGATGCCCCAGCGGTACTCGGGCATCTTGACGTAGTTGAAGTGGGCCCAGCCGTCGGGCTCGACGGAGACGGCGGTGCGCAGGTAGATGTTGTCTTCTTGAAAACCCTCGGGGCCCATCTCGCGCCACCACGACAGGTAGTTGGGCAGCCACTGCTCCAGGGCGCGCTGCAGGCGCTTGTCCGCCGACAGGTTGACGTTGTTGGGGATCTTATCGAACAGATCGACATTCATGGCTCGGGGCCTTTCGCTTTGCGTATAAGAGCCAGGGTGCTGCCGGGCGGCTAGGTGCGCCGCCAGTCGAAGCTCGGGCGCTCAGGCTTACCATAACTACTCAGCGCGCCTTTGTCGCCGGTGGCGTTGTCGCGGATGAAGATCCAGTTCTGCCACGCCGACAGCCGGCCGAAGATCTTGCAGTCGCTCGCCTCGGCGCCGGGGAAGCGCAGGTTCTGCTCCATGCCGGTCAGGGCGTCGGGGGACAGGCTGACCCGCTCTTCGATCGCCAGGCGCAGCGTGTCGTCGAAGTCGAGGTCGTCGAGCACGAACGTCACAAGGCCCAGCTCATCGGCCTCGCGGGCCGGGATCGGCCCCTGGGCGCCGCGGGCGAGGATCTTGTCGGCCGCCGCCGGCCCGGCGAAGCAGCGCAGCTGCAGGCGGCTGCGACCATCGAGCACCGGCAGCGCCCCCGCCGACAGAGCGCTCGTCTGCAGCGCCACCGTCTGATCGGCGCTGTCCAGGCAGTAGCTGCGGTCGGCG
>DAOMZC010000922.1:0-3046 GCA_035437965.1 Pseudomonadota bacterium | reverse complement strand
AGCGGTCCTTGTGGCTTGGTCGCTCGGGCTCGGCTGCGGCTCGCCCGAATCGATGGACCCGGCCGTCAACAACCCGCAGCTGCCGCTTGGCGAGCCGCTCGCCGCTCCCGCGGGCGAGTGGTCGTGGGTCGACTTCCCCGACGCGGTGTGCGACGACGGCTCGGCCACCGGCATCGCGGTCAACCCGGCCGCGGGCAGCAAGAAGCTCCTGGTGTTCTTGATGGGCGGCGGCGCGTGCTGGGACTACCTGTCGTGCGCGGTGCTCAACAGCTCGACCCACGGGCCGCAGGGCAGCAAGCAGTGGGAGGCAATGAAGGCGGGGCTTGCCGGCAGCATCCTCGATCGCAGCCGGCCGCTGCCGTTTGCCGACTACAACCTTGTCTACGTGCCCTACTGCACGGGCGATGTGCACAGCGGCGACAACGTCGCCACCTACACAAGCGGCGCCCAGCAGAAGGTCATCCACCACAAGGGTCGCGCGAACCTGCTGGCCTTCCTCAAGCGCCTGGGCGCGACGTTCGGCGACAGCGAGAAGCTGGTCGTCTCGGGCTCCAGCGCCGGCGGCTTCGGCGTCGCCATCAACTACGATCTGGTGCGCGCCTACTTCCCCAAGGCGCGCGGCTACATGCTGGATGACAGCGGCCCGATCCTGGTGGGCGAGGACGTGCCGGAGAAGCTGCGGCAGAGCTGGATCAAGAACTGGGGCCTGCAGGCGCGCCTGGATGCCCGCTGTCCGGAGTGCAGCGCCGATCTGTCGGCGATGCTCAGCCATCACGCGAGCGACTACCCGCACGATCGGCTGGCGCTCCTCTCCTACACTCAGGACTCGGTCATCCGCACCTTCCTCGGGCTGCGCGGGGCCGCGGCGTACGAGCAGAACCTGGCGACGCTGGCGACCAAGATCTACGACCCGCTGCCGACCGCGCACTACTACTATGTCGCGGGCCAGTCGCACACCTTCCTCGGCAGTCCCGAGAAGACCACCGCGCAGGGAGTCTCGCTGCCCAGCTGGCTCGCGGCCTTCGAGTCCGATGACCCTTCCTGGAGCTCGACCAAGCCCTAGCTTGCCCTGGCTTGCCCTGGCTTGCCCTGGCTCGACCTGGCTCGATCGTGAATCGCGGGCAATCCGTTGCCAGGTGTCTATTTTCTCTCTCCTTTTTGGACGCGCTCCCGCGTAAGCTCGCAGTAAGGCGGTCACGTGAGACCGCGGTAGCAAAACTCGCAGAGGCCAAGATCATGATGAAGACCAAGAAGAAGCCGAGCGCTGTGACGACGAAGAAGGCGGCCAGCAAGCCGGCGGCCAAGAAGCCCGCGGCCAAGAAGACTGCAGCCAAGAAGACTGCAGCCAAGAAAGCGGCTCCCAAGAAGAAGCCGGCCGCCAAGAAGCCCGCGGCCAAGAAGACAGCGACCAAGAAGGCTGCTGCCAAGAAGCCGGCCGCCAAGGAGCTCGCGACCAAGAAGGCCATGGCCAAGAAGCCCGCCCGCAAGGTTGCGCCGAAAAAGGCCGCCGCCAAGAAGTCGGCGGTGAAGAAGTCGGCGACCAGGAAGGCCGCCGCCAAGAAGTCGGTCGCCAAGAAGGCCGCGACCAAGAAGTCGGTCGCCAAGAAGTCGGTCGCCAAGAAGGCCGCCGCCAAGAAGCCGGCGGCTCGCAAGGCGGCGACCAAGAAGCCCGCTGCTCGCAAGGCCGCGCCCAAGGCCGCGACCCGGAAGAGCCCGACCCGCAAGCCGGCCAAAGCGACCCGCGCGGCCGTGAAGAAGTCGGCCGGACGCAAGCCCGCGCCGCGCCCGGCCAGCGCCCCCGCGACCCCCCCGACCCCCGCCGCCGCCGCCACCCCGCCCGAGGCGAGCAGCCCGGAGGGCGCGCCACCAGCACCGGCCAAGAAGAAGCCGCGGGCGACCCCCAAGGTCAGCCCCAAGAAGGACCTCAGCATCAGCGAATTCGCCGCCGAGCTGCCCGCCTGGCAGGCGGAGGTCGTGAGCGAGCTGTGTAACCTCATCAGCCGCGAGGCTCCGGAAGCCACGTCTTCGATCAAGTGGGCGCAGCCAGTGTTCGAGATCGGCGGACCCTTTGCGTTCATCAAGCCGGCCTCCAACCACATCACGTTCGGCTTCTGGCGCGGCTGCGATCTTGAGGATCCGCAGAACCTGCTTGAAGGAACCGGCGATCGCATGCGGCACATGAAGATCGGCAGCCTGCAGGACGCCCAGCACCCGGCGCTCGGGGGCTTTGTCCGCCGCGCCGCAGAGCTCAACCGCGAAAAGGGCGACCCGACCCGGGAAGAGTAATCGCGCCCGCGCCGGAGGCCGGCAACCGGCGAGTCCGCAGCAGCCGCGCGGCTCGCCGAGCTACTCGTCCGGCAGCGGGAACATGTCGCCCCACAGGGCCTGGCCCCCGTCGATATAGTACGTGGAGCCGGTGATGAAGTCGGCGGCGGGGGTGCACAGGAAGGTCACCAGGTGCGCGACCTCCTCTGGAGTGCCCAGCCGCTTCCAGGGGATCGCCTTCTGGGCCGCGGCGACCAGGGACTCGGGGTAGCGGTCGGTCCCGGAAGAGCGGATGATGCCGGGAGCCACCGCGTTTACGCGGATGCGGCTCGGTGACCACTCGACGGCCAGGCTCTTGGTCAGGTTGTCGACGCCGGCCCGCGCGGCGCCGGTGTGCGACATGCCGGGGAAGCCGCGGTAGATCTGGGCGATGATGTTGACGACGTTGCCGCCGCGCTGCGGGATCATCGCGGCGCGCGCCACGGCCTGGGTCATCGAGAAGGTGCCTACGAGGTTATTGCGGATGACTTTCTCGAAGTGCTCTAGCGGCAGTTGGCTGGCCGGATAGGGGCGCTGGCCGCCGGCGTTGTTGATCAGGCTGTCGATGCGGCCGTAGCGCGCCAGCACGGCGGCGACGAACTCGGCGATCTGGGCGGGCTCGCGGATGTCGCAGGTCTTGGCCAGGCACTCGGCGCCGCGGGCCTGCAGCTCGGCCGCTACCTCGCGCAGCGGCTCGGGGCGGCGGCCGCAGATGGCCAGGCGCGCCCCGCAGGCCGCCAGC
>DAOMZC010000921.1:0-3050 GCA_035437965.1 Pseudomonadota bacterium | reverse complement strand
GGCGGCTTCACCTCGCCATCGCTCGGGCAGTCGGCGACCAGCGGCGGGTCGACCGGGTAGTCGGCCGGGTCGATCTCGCCGATCACGTTGTCGAAGATCCCCGCGTCCTCGCGCCCCTGGGTCGCCAGATCGGCGAAATGGTCATAAAGGACGGTGAGCTTGCTGAGCAGCTGCACCCGCAGGCGCAGGCTGCGCTGCGCCGAGGTGATGCTGCACAGCGCCTCGCGGGCCAGCGGCTCCTGGTTGAGCAGCGGCCCGCTCAGCGCCTTGCCCTCGACGTAGATCGACAGGCCGGTGCGCGTATCTTCGAGGGTCTGGATGAGCGACCGCGTGGTGAGCAGCGCCTGGCTCGATAGCCGCACCGCGCTCTGCGGGTTGACGACGGCGCACCCGAAGCTGCAGAGGACGAGCGCGAGCCCGGCGCTCAGCAGCAGCGCCGCCCCCCACAAGCCCCGCCGCCCGCCCTTCATGGGCTGAATTTTCTCGCGTCGCGCTCGGCCTGAGCGGTCGGCCCGGCCTGAACACTCTGAGCACTCTGAGCACTCTGAGCACTCTGTTCTGGGGGCTCGGCCGGTGTCCGCGCGGCGCGGCCGTCGGGGGCGGGCTCCTCCTGCAGCTGCGGCGAGTCCCACGGGTAGTCCATGGCGGCGAGCTTCTGCGGCTTGGGCAGGCTCGGCCGCCCGAGCGGCGGCGAGGGTTCATCGGGCTCCCAGTGCGGGTAGTCACCGCGCGAGCTGCCCTCCAGGGCCCCGTCGCCATAGTCGACATAGTCCTGCTCGTCGTCGACGACCTTGCCGAGCGCCAGATCGTCGACGAACTGCAGGATCTTCTGCACCATTGACTGGGTAAAGCCGCGCTCGTTGCTGACCACGACGAACCCGAGCTGCGCCGCCTGCCAGGCGTCGGGATCGCCGACCTCGGCGATGGCGCAGTTGTACTTCTGCTGGACGCGGTCCTTGATACGGCGCAGCACCGAGCGCTTGTCCTTCAAGGACTGGCTCTCTTCGATCATCAAGCTGATCCGGCAGACACCGACGACCATGGGCGTTGGCCTTGCTATGGCTTGGGGGGAACCGGGGGTGTTTAGGCGAGGGTCGGGGCGATCTCTTCGACTTCAAAGGACTCGATCACGTCGCCGACCTTGACGTCGAGGTAGCCCTCGATGGTCATGCCGCACTCGTAGCCCTGCTGGACCTCGCGCACGTCGTCTTTGAAGCGGCGCAGCGAGCCGAGCCGGCCGGTGTAGATGAGCACCGAGTCGCGGATGAGCCGGCAGTGCGCGCTGCGCCGGACCAGCCCCTCGGTGACGAAGCAGCCGAGGACGACCCCGATCTTGGGGATGTTGAACAGCTCGCGGACCTCGGCCTTGCCGAGCATCTTGTCGCGCTTGACCGGGGCCAGAAGGCCCGCCATGGCGCGCTTCACGTCGTCGAGGGCGTCGTAGATGATGTCGTAGAGCTTGATGTCCACGCCCTCCTGCTCGGCCAGCGCCGAGGCCTTGCCGGCCGGGCGGACGTGGAAGCCGATGATGATGGCGTTGCCGGCTTTGGCCAGGTTCACGTCGGTCTCGGTGATGCCGCCGACGCCGGCCTGGATGACCGTGACCTTGACCTGCGGCGTGGTGAGCTTGATGAGGGCGCTCGACAGCGCCTCCACCGAGCCCTGCACGTCGGCCTTGAGGATGACCTTGAGCTCCTTGAGCCCCGCCTTCATCGCATCGAGCAGCTTGTCGAGCGAGACCGGGCCGGCCTTGGCGCGCTCCTTCTCGACCCGCTTGTTGCGGCGGAACTCGACCAGCTCCTTGGATGAGCGGTCGTCGGTGACGACGTTGAGCACCTCGCCCGCGCGGGGGACGCCGGACAGGCCCAGGACCTCGACCGGGGTGGACGGACCGGCCGACTGCAGCTGGCGTCCCTTGTCGTCCATGATGGCGCGGACCTTGCCCATCTCCTCGCCGACGACCAGGGTGTCGCCGACCCGCAGCGTGCCTTCCTGGACCAGCACCGAGGCCACCGGACCGCGCTTGGCGTCCATGCGGGCCTCGATGACCGCGCCCTTGCCGGCCTTGTTCGGGTTGGCGCGCAGCTCGAGCACCTCGGACTGCAGCGCCAGCATCTCGAGCAGCTTCTCGATGCCGACCTTGGTGCGCGCCGACACATCGACGTAGATCGTCTGCCCGCCCCACTCTTCGGGCTGCAGCCCGTGGGCCGACAGCTGCTGGCGGATGCGGTCGGGCTGCGCACCGGGCTTATCGACCTTGTTGACGGCGACGATGATCGGGACCTTGGCGTCCTTGGCGTGGTTCAGCGCCTCCAGCGTCTGCGGCATCACGCCGTCGTCGGCAGCGACCACCAGGACGACGATGTCGGTGACCTGGGCGCCGCGGGCGCGCATCTCGGTGAACGCCTCGTGACCCGGCGTATCGAGGAACACCACGTCGCCGTTGTGAGACGAGATCTTGTAGGCGCCGATGTGCTGGGTGATGCCGCCCGCCTCGCCCGCGGCGACGTTGGCGTTGCGGATCGCATCGAGCAGCGAGGTCTTGCCGTGATCGACGTGGCCCATGATCGTGATCACCGGGGCGCGCGGTAAAAGGTCCTCGGGCTGATCGACAACCTCAGAGACGACGCTCTGCTCCTGGAACGCGGTGGACTCGACCCGCCACTCGAACTCGGTGGCGGCCAGCTGCGCGGTGTCGAAGTCGATCGACGAGTTGATCATCAGGCTCCGCAGCCCGAGCTCCCAGATCTTCTTGAGCACGTCGGTGGCCTTGAGGCCCATCTGCTGCGCCAGCGCCGAGATGGCGATCGTCTCGTCCATCTTGACGACGCGCTTGTGCTCGGCGGCGGTGGTGATCTGGGTCTGCTTGGCCTTGCGCCCCGGCTGCGGCTTCTGCTTGCCGGGCTGGTGGCGCATCATCTGCTGCTTGGCCGGCGGCTGGCGCAGGCGCTCGCCGGTGACTTCCTGGCGCGGGCCGCGGCCGGTCGGGGCCTCGGGCTCGGGGGTGCGGAAGCCGCGCGGGCTCTCGGCGCTGGGCTTGCTGGGGGGCG
>DAOMZC010000920.1:0-3053 GCA_035437965.1 Pseudomonadota bacterium | reverse complement strand
AAGGCGGCGCGGGCATACTCGGCCAGTCCGCTGCCCAGGCGCTCGAGGTTGGCGGTGAAGCGCGGGTCGCTTACATAGAGCTCGCCCAGGCCGCGGTGCAGGGTCCGCGGGCAGCGGTAGAACCACCGCTCGATGTGCTGGCGGTGCGCCTCGGCCGCGTCCATTGCCGCCGGCGCGGTCGGCGCGGTGCCGGCCCGCTGCAGCGCGGCGAGACGGCGAAACAGCTCCTCGACCTCGGCGCGGATGGCGGCGAAGTCGCCCTTTGTATAGCCGGCGGTGCGTCGCTTGGACTCGCGGTACGCTTCGCTCTGTCCCCAGCGCTGCTCCACCTCGGCCGCGTAGTCCTCGTGGTGGAAGTCCTTGAACATGTCGGTGACGTCTTTTTGCTCCAGTCGCGTTTCCATGGGTCCTCCTTTGTCACTGCGCGCGATGGCCGCGTCCACGGCCGTGAGCAGCGCCTGCAGGCGCACGGCTTTTTCCGCCAGCAGCTGCCGCTGCATGCGCAGGGCGGCGCCGACATCGAAGCCGGGCTCGGTCACGATCCGGGTGATCTCTTCAAGGGAGAAGCCGAGCTCGCGAAAGAACAGCACCTGCTGCAGCCGCTCGAGGTCCGCCGGCCCGTACAGCCGGTAGCCGGCCTCGCTGCGCCCCGACGGGCGGAGCAGACCCACCTCGTCATAGTAGTGGAGCGTGCGCACGCTCACGCCGGTCCATCGCGCCACCTGACTCACGGTCATTGCCATGTCGATCTCCTGCTTGCGCTTCCCGGCCGTGGACGCCGGTCGGTCATCTAGGAGCAGGAATACCGCCTCACGGAGCGTGAGGGTCAAGGGACTTTTTCAGTGAAGCCTACCCGAACGAGGCCATGGCGAACGTCGCCATGACCTTGTCGTTGGTCGCCCGCAGGCGGTCCGACAGCGTCCGCACGAAGTTCCACAAGAGGGCCAGCGCCAGGTCGCGGTCGGCGTTGAGCGCGTCGTGCAGATCCGAGATCTTCATCGCGTGCAGCGTGCACTCCTCGTGCGCGATCGCCTGCGCCGCCCGCGGGGTCGGCTCGATGATCTCCATCTCGCCGAAGAACGCGCCCGGCTCGAGCACCGCCAGCGCCTCTTCGCCGACTCCGGGAACGAGCTTGGAGATACGGATGCGGCCTTTGGTGATCACATAGAAGTACTCGGGTGGGTCGCCCTCGCGAAACAGGACCTCGTTGCGCTTGAGGTGCACTTCCTCGCACAGCGACGCCACATGGGCCAGCTGTACCGGATCGAGATTATGGAACAGTCCTACATTCCGAAGCTCTGTGACCATGTATTAATTGGGTATCAGATCAGCGACTGCGGAACTACGAGTTTTGCGCGCCTTTGGACTCCCAATAGGCGCAGCTTGGGAATCCGCTTTGGTTGCGCCGGCTTAGTGCGCTGAAGGAATTGTAGATTCGTCGCGGTGCAGCGCGCTCACCACGCCCTTGCGCACCGCGAGCAGCGGCGCCGGCGCAAAGCCCCCGAGCAGGAGCAGCACGACCAGGGCGACCGAGACCCAGCGCTCGCGCGGGAGGAAGTCTTCCATGCCGCCGATGAGCTGCGCGTGCGGGGACGGCGGACCCAGGAAGACCCGCTTGAACGCGCGGTAAAGGAGGATGCCGTTAAGGGCAGTGACGATGAGCAGCCCGCCGGCCGCCAGACCGTGGGTGTGCAAAAGGCCCTGCACCAGCAGATCTTCGGAGACAAAGCCCAGCGTGCCGGGGAAGCCGACCGCCGCCGCCGAGAGCAGGAGGAAGCCGGTGGCCATGCGCGGCGCGCGGGTGATGAGGCCCCCGAGCAGCCGGATGTCGCTGGTCCCGCTGCGGGCGGCGATCGCGCCGGCGATGAGCAAGAGGCCACTGCGGCAGAACACCGAGCTTATGGCGTGCAGCAGGGCGCCGCTGATGCTGGTCGTGTTCCAGGCCGCCATGCCGACGAGCAGGAACCCCTGCTGGCTCATCCAGAAGTAGCCGAGCAGGCGCCGTAGATCATTCTGCGACAGCGCCAGCACCGCCCCGTACAGAGACGAGAACAGGCCCAGCGGCAGCAGCAGCGGCATCGCCTGCTCGCCGAGGCTCGGGAACAGCGGCGCCGCCAGCCGGGCCAGCAGGAACAGCCCGATCGGCGTCGCGAACGAGACCAGGGTGAGCGGCCCCGGCCCGCGCTCGGCGAGCGGCGGGATCCACAGGTGCAGCGGGAAGCAGCCCATGCGCGCCAGCACCCCCAGCAGCACCAGGCTGCCGAGCAGGGTGGCGATGAGGCCGCTGCCCAGCACCCCCGAGTGGCTGAGCCGGATGAGGTCGAACGGAGCGCGCTCACCGTCGCCGCCCGCCCAGTAGTCGAGGACCCCCAGGGCGATCACAAACAGGATCAGGGGCACGGTGCTGCCCAGAAAGACCACGTTGAACGCCGCGCTCGCCGCCCGCTCCCCGCGGCGCTGCAGCTCGCCGCGCAGCGGCACCAGCGACAAGGTCCAGAACACGGTCAGCACCAGCGCGTCGAGCGCCACCAGCACGCCGAGGATCGCCCCCTGCGCGACCAGGACCTGCGCCGCCGCCCGCGGCGACAGCTCGGCCCGCGGCGCCGCCCACAGCGCCGCCAGCCCGATGAGCGCCGCCAGCGGCAGCAGCACCGCCGACAGCCCGTCCACCCCCACGTGGTAGCGGACCCCCAGCAGGATCGGCGCCACGTCGGCGTCGCTGCGCGCGAAGGCGTCCTGGGCGCTGTCGCGCACGAACACCAGCGCCGCCATCGCCAGGGTCAGCGTCGCCAGGGTCAGCGCCAGCGCCCGCGCCCGCGCCGGCGAGCGAATGAAGCGCACCGCCAGCGCGCCAAGCAGCGGCACCGCCCACACCGCGGAGATCAGGTGCACCGTACTCATGGCCGGCCATCCTGGGCGTCGGGCGGGGCGGACGGCGCTCCGGGAAGCGGGCGGCGACGCTCCGGCTCGGCGGCCAGCCCGGCGACCAGGCGCGCCTCGAGCTCGCTCAGCCAGCGCGACAGCGCCAGCACCGGCCGCGTGCCCCAGCGATC
>DAOMZC010000919.1:0-3054 GCA_035437965.1 Pseudomonadota bacterium | reverse complement strand
CGTCATCTCCGCCCTGCTGTTTGGCGCCTTTCACCTCTCGTGGGCGAAGCTCTTGCCCACCGCGGTGCTCGGGCTCGGCTTTGGCGCCGCGGCGGTGCTCAGCCGCTCGCTGTGGCCGGCCATGGTCATGCACCTTGTGAATAACGGCCTGGTCATCCTGCTCGTGCGGAACGGCCACGAGGATCCCCCGGTGTCGGCGCTGTCGCTGACCGGGGCGCTGACCACCGCGGCGGCCGGGCTGCTGCTTTTCGTCGGGGCCTGGCTCTGCCGGGCGCGCCCGGAGCCGCGCTTAGGCCAGGGCGCGTAGCCCCTCGCGGTCGGCGAGGATGACCTTGCGGCCCTCGGTCTGGATGAGGCCGTTGCGCTTGAACTGGCTGAGCGTCAGCGACACCGTCTCCCGCGTGCTGCCGATGAGGTTGGCCATCTCCTGGTGGGTGATCTTGAGCGCCACCAGGGTCCCGCGGCTGTCGTCGATGCCGTACTCGGTAGCGAGGTTTAGGAGCAGCTCGGCGAGCTTGGAGTTTACGTCCTTGAAGACCAGGTTCTCCAGCTTGTTTTCGATCTCGCGCCGCCGCTGCGCCAGGATCTTGCACAGCCTGTAGCCGACCAGCCCCTCGCGCTGGATGAGGCGCTCGAACAGGTTGCGATCGACCTCGGCGATGAGCGCGTTGTCCATCGCCTCGGCCATCTCCTCGCGCGGGCCGCCCTCGATGAGGCAGATCTCGCCGAAGATCTCGCCCGGGCCGCGGTAGTCGAGGGTCAGCTCCTTACCGTCGCGCGTGACCTTGCTGATCTTGACCCGGCCGGTGCTAAGGAAGTAGACCGCGCGGCCCGGGTCGCCGGGCAGATAGATTACGTGCCGGCGCCGCAGATCGAGCAGCTGCACCGACTCGGCGAGCCGGGCCAGGGTGTCGTGGGCGAGGTCCTGCAAGAGCGGCAGCTTCTTTAGCACCCAGAGCGCACGCTTCTCGTCCTGCAGAGGAATAACAGTTTCACGCGGGGCCATGCGCCGACACATACCGCAATCCTGTTGAGCCGACAACCGTCTGTTTTTCCGATTACGTTTGGACCGCCTTTGGTTAGCTCCATAACTGATGGGTACGCTTGCCGGCAGACCCGCCCGCCCGAGCCCCCGCGGGGGAGCCCTGAGCGACGGGCTGGGCAGTGAAAGGGCAGGGCGGCGGGCGCTCTTTTTTGGGGCTTGGCAGCGATCCGATTGTAGGTAGGATGGGCCGCTTTCCTCACACCCCTTTCGGAGGCCCGTTCATGAGAGTCCTATCTAGATCGCTTCGTCGTACCCGCGCCCTGGCGCTGGCCCCCCTGGGCCTGGGCCTGCTCCTCTGCGCCCTCGGCACCGGTGAGGCGCGGGCGCAAGAGCCGGCGCCGACGGACCCGATCGCCGCCGCCGCCGCCGCCAGCGACGCCCCCAAGGTCGTTGTCGCCCCCGATGACTCGCCGGTGGTGCGCGCCGCCCCCAACAACTGGGCCATGACCTTCGCCTTCGGCGGCCTCGGCAGCCTTACCGCCAACGGGATCGTCGATCAGAAAGCCGGCAACCTGCTGTTCACCGAGATCGGCTTCCGCGCCGTCCTCAGCTCGGTCACCATCCCGTTCTCGGTGGGCCTGGGTCTGGCCAACACCTCGTCGCTCAAGGGCCCCTCGACCTCGAGCACCGATGTCGGCCTGAGCTTCACCGGCGGCGTGCTCAAGTCCTTCCGCGTCTGGCGGCGCATCGCCCCGTACTTCGGGGGCCTGTTCCACTTCAGCTACCTCGACCCGAGCGGCGACAACAACTGGATCATCGGCCTGTCCATCGGCCCGGTGCTCGGCATCGAGTACTACATCGCCGATCGCGTCAGCCTGCTGGCCCAGGGCACCTTCCAGTTCGGCGTCAGCCTAACCGATCCGCAGGCGGCGATTGGCCTCGGCTCGGCGATCTCGGGCGGCGGCCAGCTCGGGCTGGTCTTCTACTTCTAATCCGCGCCCCAAGCCCCCGACGCGCCAGCGGCGGGGTGCCGCAGGTGCGTCATTGACGCACAGCGTCATCCCGAACCTCTCTCAGATTCTCTCCTGCCTGGCGTGAGTTTCCGGCTGATCTCGCCGGCTTGCGCTGATCGCAGCGCGGCAGCCGCAGCGCGGCATGAACGGCTGAGCTAATATGACGGTGCTCACTCCTCCGTTCGGCAGTGGCCGGACGGAAGCAACTCGGAGACTCGCATGACTACCGATCAGCCAAAGAGCCTGGTCCCCGCCGCTTCCAAGCAACCCTCCACGCCCCCCCACAAGGCCCCGTCGCGGCGCAGCTCGCCGACGCTGCACATCGCCCAGATCCTGGCCGCCCTCAACCTGCCGGACCGCAAGCTCGCCGAGCGGATGCTGCTCCTCGGGTTCGACGCCGAGACCGCGAGCGTGCTGTACCTGCTGCCGCTCATCCAGGTCGCCTGGGCCAACGGCTCGGTGTCGCGCGCCGAGCGGGCCCAGATCCTGCGCATCCTGCGCCTGCGCGAGATCCCCGAAGGCAGCCGCGCCTGGCAGATGTGCGAGTCGCTGCTCGCCAGCCGCCCGACCGAGGCGTTCCTGCAGAACAGCCGCGAGCTGCTCCAGGCGGTGCTCAAGAGCAAGGGTCGCGCCGCCGAGATCCAGTTCGAGCGCGAGCTCATCGTCCTGTGCCTGGATGTCGCCGAGGTCTCGGGCGGCATCTTCGGCTTCGGCAGCCGAGTGAGCGGCGCCGAGGAAGAGGCGATCCGCGCCATCACCGCCACCTTCAGCCCGGAGGCCCTGACCGAGCTGAACCGCCAGCTGAGCTCCTGAGCGGCCCGAGCCCGAGCCGCTCCCACAGGCCCTGGGCGCTGTGCCCGGCGGCGCGCAGCGCGGCGATCGACTCCGCGCCGCTGCGCTTGGCCAGCCGCTGCCCCGCGGCGTCGGTGAGCAGGCGGTGGTGGGAGTACTCGGGGGTCGCAAGGCCGAGCAGCGCCTGCAGCAGCCGGTGGACGTGGGTGGCGTGGAACAGGTCCTCGCCGCGCGTCACCAGGGTCACTCCTTGCAGGTGATCGT
>DAOMZC010000918.1:0-3064 GCA_035437965.1 Pseudomonadota bacterium | reverse complement strand
ACGCGGCGCTCATGCGCGTCGATCTGCTGCTCGGCGCCGACGGCCGCTTCCGCGCCTGTGAGATCAACGCCGACTGCCCGGGCGGCCACAACGAGGCCACCGGCCTGCCGCGCCTGGCCCAGAGCGCCGGCTTCTGGCAGGGGCTGAACCCGACGACGGTGCTCGCTGGGCTGACGGCGCGGCTGGCGACCCTGGCCGGCCGCCCGGGGCCGGGGCGCGGCACCGTGGCACTCTTGTACGCGACCGCCTATGCCGAGGATCTGCAGGTCTGCGCCCTCATCGAGCGGGCCCTGCGCGAGCGCGGCGTGCACACCCGGCGCTGCCCGGCGACCGCCCCGCGCTGGCAGGGCGACGCTGTCTACGTCGGGCCGACCCCGGTGGCGGCGCTCTACCGCTTCTTCCCGATGGAGTACATGGACGGGCAGCGCAACCTCGAGGGCCTGATTACCGCCGTCGCCAGCCGCCGCCTCAAGACCCTGTCGAGCTTCGCCCACATCTACTCGCAGTCCAAGCTCGCCTTCGCCCGCGGCTGGGCCCTGCGCGACCGGCTCGCCCCGGCGGACGCGCTCGCCCTCACCGAGCACACCCCGCTCAGCTGTGAGCTCGACGAGCTGCCGGCGCAGCAGCTGCGGGACGAGCGCGCGCAGTGGGTGCTCAAGCGCGCCCTGGGCCGCGTCGGCGACGAGGTCTTCGTCGGCGCGCTGCTCACCGATGAGGACTGGGCGAGCCTCTGCGCGGCGGTGCAGGCCGCCGTCACCGGCCCCGCCCAGGAGCGCTGGATCGCCCAGCGTTTCGTCCCCCAAAAGCCCATCGCCACGCCTTTTGGCGACCTGCTGGTGACCCTCGGGGTGTACGTCCTCGACGGCCGCTTCGTCGGGTACTTCGCCCGCCTCAGCCCGCAGAGCCATGTCTCCCACGATGCGCTGTGCCTGCCGGTCTTTGTCGGCCTGCCGGAACCGGCGGCGCGATCTGAAGTACCATTAGGTCCGGCGCCGCACACCGCGCGCTCGTCCGGGCCCGAGCCGAGCCCCGGGGAGGACCGCTGATGGACCGCCGATACGTCCTTGGCACCGTCGCTGCCTTTACGACCGCGTGCGCCACCCAGCTGCCGCACACGGCGGCGCTCAACGCCGACTACTGGTTAAAAGAGCGCGGACCGGTGCGCACGGTGACGCTGCCGAGCTACGACCGCACCGTAGCGGCCTGGCAGCTGCCGCCGCAGAACCCGTGGACCCCGTACGCCAAGTTCACCCTGCTCACCGCCCTCACCGCCCTCAAAGAGCAGGGCGACCAGGTCGAGCTGCCGGATGTCAGCAAGCTCGTCACCGTCAACAACGCCGTGGCCGCCGCCGCGCAGCTCGCCACCACCGGCCTGCCCGACGAGGCGATGTGGGTCGTCGACCTGCGCGGCCCCGCCGCGGTGGCATTCGGCAGCTACCTGAGCCTGCGCACCCCCAGCCCCGTCTCGGTGGTGCCGACGTTCAACAACTGGCCGGCCGAGAACGAGCTCGTCCCCGCCGAGGAGACCCTGGCGGCGCTGGCCACCATGCTGCCCCAGCCGCCGCCGCCCGACGCCCAGACCAGCGTCCCGGTCTTCCTCCTCGATGCCTGGCGCCTGGCCTTCCGCAACGAGGACATCGAGGAGGACGTGGTCGACAACCGCTACTACTTGAACCCCGCCGACCTCCCCGACGCCCAGCGCCTGCGCGAGCAGGGCCTCCGCCGCGTCGTCTACGTCGTCGAGCAGCGCGCCGACGTCGAGACCGAGGAGGACGACCTCAACTCGATCTTCTACGCCTACCAGCAGGCGGGCATCAGCGTGCACGTCGTCGATCTCGCGCTGCTCGCCGCCCGCTCGCCGGACGTTCCGTGGGCCACCGTCCTTGCCCAGACCGAGCTCGTCATCGCCCCGCGCGCGACCATCCTCCACGACACCGGCTTCTACCTGCGCGCCCGCGGCGGCTTCGGCGGCCTGCACGCCCGCCCGCACGGCCCCGGCCACCGCTACGGCGTCCACCGCTCGGTCTTCCACTTCGGTCATGGCGGCCACGGCTACGGTAGTCACGGCGGCCACCGCTCGGGCTGGCACTTCGGCCACAGTCGCGGCGGCTAGCGCCCCGGCTCGCACCCCGGCTCGCGCTCCGGCGACCCGTGATAGGGTAGCCACGCGGCCGCAAGCTCTGCCGCACGGAGGTACCGATGACGACTCCCACCGGGCTCGCGCAAGATTCCGCCTCTGCTGCCGGCGCCGGCCAGACCCACTACCGCACCTGCCACCTGTGCGAGGCGATGTGCGGCGTCGCCCTGCAGGTGCACGACGGCCGCGTCGTCTCGGTGCGCGGCGACAAGGACGACCCGTTCAGCCGCGGCTACATCTGCCCCAAGGCCGCAGCCCTGGGCGACCTGCAAGACGACCCCGACCGCCTGCGCCACCCGCTGCGCCGCACCGCCGCCGGCAAGGGCCTCGCCGGCTACACCCGCATCAGCTGGGACGAGGCGCTGGCCGAGGTCGCCGAGCGCCTGCCCGCCATCCAGGCCGCCCACGGCAACAACGCCGTGGCGGTCTACGCCGGCAACCCCACCGTCCACAACTACTCGGCGCTGTTGTCCTGGCTGTTCTTCGTCAAGAGCCTCCGGACCCGCAGCCGCTTCTCCGCCACCTCGGTGGACCAGCTCCCGCACCACCTGACCTCGCTGCTCATGTTCGGCCACCAGCTGCTCTTGCCGATCCCCGATGTCGACCGCACCGACTTCATGCTGATCCTCGGCGCCAACCCCGCGGTGTCCAACGGCAGCCTGATGACCGCCCCCGGCATCGCCAAGCGGCTCACCGCCATCCGCGAGCGCGGCGGCCAGGTCGTCGTCATCGACCCCCGCCGCACCGAGACCGCCGAGCTTGCCGACCGCCACCACTTCATCCGCCCCGGCACCGATGTCCTCTTGATGCTGGCGCTCCTGCACACAGTTCTCACCGAAGGACTCGCCGGGCCCGGCCGCCTCGCCGCGCTGACCCACGGCCTTTCCGACCTGGCGCCGCTAGTCGCCGAGTTCCCCCCCGAGGTCG
>DAOMZC010000917.1:0-3064 GCA_035437965.1 Pseudomonadota bacterium | reverse complement strand
GCGGCCCAGGTGCTGGGCACGGCCTATCGCAGCGCGCCGCTGCCCGAGGTCCTGCTGCAGCTCGCCCGCCTCGCCCAGGCCGCCGGCCTCACCGTCGAAGCCTACGACCTGTACCGTCGCTACCTGGCCGATCCCACCCGCATCCCCGACAGCGCCGCCGTGGCCGCCGCCGAGGCGGTGGTGGCCCAGCCGGCGCCGCCGAGCGGCAGCCTGGCGGTCAACGGCCCCCCGTCGGCGATCGTCGTCGTCGATGGGCGCACCGTCGGGGTGCTGCCGCTGCCGCTGCCGCTGCTGCTGGCGCCCGGCGAGCACACCCTCGTGCTCGAGGTCGGTCGCCAGCGCATCGAGACGCCGCTGCAGGTGCAGGAAGGGCGGCTGGCCGAGGTGCGCACCGGACGCACCTCGGGAGCGCTGCTCATCAGCATCCTGCCGGCGCTGCTGGTGCTCGACGAGCTGCCCGGGGTGCCCGCCGAGAGCGGGCGACTGTTTGGCGAGGCGGTCGAGCGCGCCGCCATCGCCCAGCAGCTCGGGGTGATGCCGGCGACGGTGGCGCTGCGCCAGGGGCCCGAGCTGCGGCCGTGCCTGGCCACCCGTCCCTGCCAGCAGCAGCTGGCCAAGCGGAGCGGCCTTGAGTACGTGCTGCGCTCCCGCGTCGCGCGAGCCGCCACCGCGCCGCCGAGTCCGACCGCCGGCTGGACCCTCGAGCTGACCCTGCTCCACGCCGAGGTCGCAGAGCCGGCCAGCCAGGTCACCGCGCAGTGCCCCGCCTGCACCGCCGAGCAGGCCGCGGCCCGCTACCGCGAGGCGCTGACCGAGCTCCTGACCCGCGGCCTGCCGCGCCAGCTCGGGACCGCCGAGGTGAGCTCGGACCCGCCGGGAGCCGCGGTCACCCTGGCCAATCGCCTCCTCGGCAAGACGCCACTGAGCCTGGTTCTGTGGGAGGGCAGCTACGAGCTCGCGCTGCGGCTCCCCGGCTACCAGCCGGCGACCCCCGCCCTCTCCATCACCGCCGCCGGCAAGACGCCGCTCAGCGTCCAGCTGGCGGCGGATCCGCTGCCCGCCGCGCTGCCCAAGGCGCCGCCGGACCTTTTGCCCGTGGGCTCGCGGCTGCCGCGGCCGCGCTGGCGGCTGGCGGTCGGCGGCTCGCTGGTCAGCCTGGGGGCGATCCTGCTGACCGCCGGCGGGCTGGCGCTGCTGGCGGACGGCAGCTGTTACCCGTTCCAGCCCACCGAGACCTCGGCGGGCGCCACCCAGTGCCGGGTCCTCTACGACACCAAGAACGCCGGCTGGGCGACGGTCGGAGTCGGCTTCAGCTTCGGCATCGCCGGGGCGGTCCTGCTTGCCATCCCGGGAGCCCGCAGAACCCCCGCCGTCTCCCCTTAAGAAGGAGTCTCCACGGCGGGACAGACAGCTTAATAACTACTTATTGATACGAGGTTGTTCTATGAAAAAATATCTTCTTATTGCCGCCTTACTCCCCCTTGGCTGCCAGACCCAGTTCAATCCCGCCAACTGCATAGTCGGCCCCGCCTGCGGCCCCGGTCAGCTCTGCGACCCGATCACCGAGACCTGCCAGACCGTCACCCTCTCGCTGACGAGCATCGAGCCCGCCTCCGGTGCGCAGCGCGCCGCGACGCTGGTCACCATCACGGGCACCGGCTTTCAAGCGGGCATCACGGTGCAGGTAAACGGCGTCGCCGCGACCCAGGTGAGCGTGCTGTCGAGCACCCGGCTCACCGCGCTCGTCCCCGCGAGCTCGGCGGTCTGTGGACCGGTGAAAGTCCACCTCACCAACCCGGACAACACTGCCGCCTCGCGCGGCGACCTGTTCCGCTATCTCGGCGGCGGCCCGCCGCGGTTTTCGACCCCGGCGCTCACCGGCAACACCCAGGTTCCCGGGGCAGCCGATCAGATCATCATCCGCGATCTGAATGGCGACGCGTATGAAGATCTGGCCATCAAGAGCCCGTCGGGCTCAAACATTACCCTCTGCGAGGGAAACTCTGCGGGTATGCCCGTGTGCAATGCGTCGATACCTTATACGTTAAATGGACCGTCGTTTATGCGGATTCATGATTTTGAACGTAATGGCAAACCCAATATCTTGCTTACATTGCGATTGAGCTCGATCCTCGCCAACGGCCTGCTGGTCAAAAATCCGGGCTCGCTGACCGAGACCTGGGAGCAGTCGGTGTACAACCTGACGACCAACATCGCCGATCTGATCGCCGTCGACCGCCCCGGCGCAGAGCTGACCGACTTGTTCGTGGCGACGACGCAGCAGCTCGCCTCGGCACCGTTTGCGCCCGGCAGCAGCTTCGCTGGCAAGCCCGTCGCCAATGAGGCCCTGCGCGGCCTGCTCGCCGCTCAGCTCGACCCCGCTACCCCCGCCCAGGAGATCGTCGCGGTGCGCGGTGTGAACGCCGGGCTGGTGGTGCTGGAGCAGGCGACGCCCGACGCCTCGTATGTGGTGAAGTGGCAGAGCGCGCTGCAGGTCGGCATGGTTCGCCTGGCTGATGTCAACGGCGACGGCAAGCTCGATCTGCTGGGGTTCAGCGATAGCGGGGCGTCGGTCTATCTGGTGCTCGGTCAGGGCGACGGGACCTTCGGCGCGCCGGCGATGATGACGATGTCTGGGGTGACCGCCCCGCTGCTTGAGGTCGCCGATCTGGCGTGCGATGGGAACCAGGAGCTCGTCGTCGCCAGCGGCAAGAACGTGGCCTACGTGCAGCTGCGCGCCGACGGGACGGTCGTAACCCCGGTCCCGATCGCGGCGGCCGGCAGCGTCATCACTGGACTGGCGGTCAAGGATCTGAACGGCGACGGCCGCCCCGAGGTCGTCTACACGACCGCGACCACCGGTCTTAGCGTCGTGCCCAACCTCGACCCCTAGACGCTGCGGTGACCGCGCGCGTCACAGCAGCGTCGCGCTGCGGCACAGCGGCGGACAGTCGGCACCGGCGGGTCGTGTCTCCTCGTAGCTGGTGATGGTCTTCTGCAGGTTCAGAAGCGGCGCCGCGCCCGGCAGGCCGACGCGCACGGTGAACACGTCTCCCGCCGCCCA
>DAOMZC010000916.1:0-3067 GCA_035437965.1 Pseudomonadota bacterium | reverse complement strand
GCAGCCCGAGGTCGGCGATGCCGAACGAGGTCGCCGACACCTCGCCCCCGAACAGCGCCCGCCGCTCCCACGGCCCCCAGACCTTGGCCGCCGCCGACCGCGCCAGCCCGCAGCAGCCGACGGCGAAAAACAGCGCCCACCGGCGCCCCGCAGAGCTGCGAGCACGGTCGGCGCATGCAGCCCGGAACCATCCCATGGGCTGCGAGTCTACCCTGCTATGGTCGGCGCCCCAGCGCGTATTATCGGCCGCCCCAAAAGCTCAGCGCTTGCTGCGCGGCCCGGCCGGTGTCGCGACCACGCCGGCCGCCTGGGCGTCCCCGGGCTGCGGCGCTCCGGCCGGCGCGATCACCGCCGCCATGGCCTGCTTGAAGCCGGCGAGCGAGATCACCTTGGCCAGGCTCTCGCGCTGCTCGGCCTCGGTGACCGTGGAGTAGTGCTGGTGCATCTGCTCGGTCAGGTGGCCGCTGATGGCCATCGACACCACCTGCGAGGTGCCGGCCTGGCGCAAAAGATCCTTGGAGGTCCGCCGCATCCCGTGGGGAGTGATGCGCTTTCGGATGCCGACCTCGCTGGCGACGACGCGGAAGCGCTGCCACAGGCGGTGGCGACCGGCAATCTGGCCGTTCTCATCGGGGAACAGGAGGTCGGAGTCGCGCATCGGACCCGGCGGCATGCGCTCGATATGCCACTTGAGGATCTCGACGAGATCCTGCGGCAGAGCGATTTCCTGATCGACTCCGATCTTGGTCCGCTCCATCACCTCCTGCCCCTCGGTGTGCGAGCGGCGGTTGAGCAGGATGCCGTGCTCGACGAGCAGATCCGGAGTCGGCCCCTTGCGGCGCAGCGGGCGCAGCGAGCAGGTCCGAAGACCGGTCGTAAAGCCGAGCGCCGCCATCGCGAAATCGTCGGGATAAAGCCGCAGCATCCCATCGAGGAACCGCCGCAGCTCGTCCGCGGACAGCGAGTTTGGCTGCTCGCGCGTATACGTCCGGTGCATGCTGGTGTCGAACGTCGGCACGCCGGCCGTCGGATCGCGCTCCAGCTCGTACTCGCGCACGTAGGTGCGGACGATGACCTTTAGCAGCTTGAGCCAGGACGAGCAGCTGCGCGGCGAGTACTTTCCGGCGGCAATCGCGCCGGCAATCTGGTTGCGCCAGCGCAGGATGTCGGCGCGCCGCAGCTGATCCATATAGTAGTCGCCAAAGGCCGGCAGGATCTGGTTGAGCAGGGTGCTCTTCCACCGCCGCCGCGTCGCGGCCGAGCGGATCTCGCCGGTCTCGACCTTGTGCTCGACGAGCTGCGCGGCGTACTCGGCGAGCCTGAGCTTGGGCCGCTGGCTGTCGGCGATGCCGACCTTGATCTTGCGGATCTCTTCCTGCAGGAAGTTGTAGGCCTCGACCGCGGTCGCGTACTTGAGGACGCGGCGGATCTCGCGCAGCTTGCCGGTGCGCGGATCCACCGGCCGGCTGCGCACTACGTAGCCGCCGTCGCGGCGGTGCCACACTCCCGGCTTTACCGGGGTCGGACTGACCCAGGTGTCAAAGCGCTCCACCCACGGAGCGGCGGATTTCCGGGTCATGGTGAAGTGACCTCCGGTGCGCAGGTGGTGCCCGCGTACCTGCCGGGGAGTCTGGCCGGAAGGTAAAAACGAGAATAAGGCATATTATTACGATAGTTTGACTCTGCGACCCACCGCAACATGAAACTCTCAGCGACGAGGTTTTCTGCTACCATCAGCGAAAATGGCCGAGTGGCAAGCTGTCGGGAAGCATCTTTATTACCTGCAGGACGATGTCCTTGTAATGAAGACCCGCGGCGCGCTTGAGCTTCCCGATGCGCAGTGGGTGATGGCGACCGCCGAGGCGCTCGTCCAGAAAAACGGCTATTCGCTGCTCCTTGGCGATGTAAGCGCGGGGATGTCTATCTCTCCCGAGGTGCGCCGCTGGATCGGCGAGTGGCATAAGTCCCACCCCCAGGCCGCCTCGGATGGCACGGCGATCGCTTTCGGGGCGAATCCGATAGTAAGTACCCTCCTTCGGCTTATCAACAGCGGGGTGCGCCTGCTTGGCATCTCGAACGGTGATCTGGCGTTAGCCAGGAATGAGGCGGACGCCTGGGCGATTCTCGCCCAGCGGCGCAAGCTCTGGCGGGAACGGATCCTGGCGCGGCGCGCGGCGAAGACCGCGAAGTAAGACCCTTCATCAATCTTCTATGAATCCTTCGTCAATCCTTCGTCAATCTTCCGTCAATCCTTCGTCAATCCTCCGTCAATCCTCCGTCAATCTTCCGTCAATCCTTCATCACCCCAGCCAGAAGCCGGTTCACTCTTTTAGGAGTCCCGACCCAGCGCGCAGCCTTAGTCATCGGGCATGTTGGGGAGCGGCGACCACGACCAAGGAGGAAGGTATGAAGGAACGGTTCTGGCCAGCAGCGATGCGCATCGCCCCGCCCCTCTCCGAGCGAGCCATCGCCGGGCCCCCGCAGCGGCACTACGTGCTGCTGATAAATCCCTTTTATCCCAAGGATCCGCACGCGAGCTTCGGCAAGCATGTGCTCACGCCGTCCCTGGCGCTGACCAGCATCGCCGCCGCGACGCCGCCGGACTGGCAGGTGCGCTACTTCGATGAGAACCTCCTTCACGGTCCGCCGCCGCTCGATCCGCTGCCGCAGGTCGTGGGAATCACCGTCCACCTGACGTTCGCCGAGCGCGCCTTTGCGCTCGCCCGCTATTATCGCAGCCGCGGCGTGAAGGTAGTCCTCGGCGGCCTGCACGTCCTGTCCTGCCCCGAGGAGTGCGCGCCGCATGCCGACGCCCTGGCGCTTGGCGAAGGGGTGGAAGTCTGGCCGCAGATCCTGCGCGAGCTGGACGCCGCCGGCACCGAGTTAACAGACTCCGCAGGCTCCGTGACCGGACTGCACCGCGACTCCCGGGTGCGCCTGCGTCAGGTCGGCGACTCCGCGCGCGAGCGGATCGGCGGCACTCCGGTCTTCCGCGGCGACTTCCGGCGCCCCTACCGCGACGATCCGGCGCCGCGCCGCGAGCTGTTGCCGCGGCGCAGCTTCCTGA
>DAOMZC010000915.1:0-3070 GCA_035437965.1 Pseudomonadota bacterium | reverse complement strand
CTGCTCAGCGATCCCGAGGCCGGGGTGCGGGGCAGCGCCATCGCGGCAATCGGCAAGCTGGCCGATCCGGTCACCGCGACGGCGATGGCGCGGCCGCTGCTGCGCGACGGGGACGACGAGGTGCGGGCGGAGGCGGCGACGGCGATGCACCGCTGCCGGCAGCTCGCGCGGGCGCGCGATGCGATGGCGGTGCTGCCCCCGCTGACCGATGAGGATCTGGCGGGGCTGCGCGCGGCCCTGGCGGATGGCGGGGTGGCGGCGCGGCGGGCTGCGATCTACTTCTTCGCGCGCAACCTCGACAAGCGGGCGCTGGAGCTCGGGCCCGACCTTCTGCGCGATGCCGACCAATGGGTGCGGCTGTATGCGGTGATGGCGCTTCGGCGCGTCGGTGAGGCAAGCGCGGCTCCGATGCTGCTCGCCGCCACCGCGGACCCGGATTACACGGTGCGGGTCGCGGCGGTGCAGGCCATCGACGCGCTGAAGCAGGCCGAGGCGCTGCCGGCGCAGCTTACCTCCGACCCGTCGATGCACGTGCGCGCGGCGGTGGCGACCGCGTATGGGAACAGCGGCAAGGTCGCCGAGGCGCAGCTGTTGAAGCTGTGGCTCGGCGATGCCAGCGCCATGGTCCGGGCGAGCGCGCTGGCGGCGCTGGCGAGCCGGCAGAAGCTGACCGCGGTAGCGCTGCTCACCACGGCGGCGGGCGATGCCAACGCCGAGATCCGCGCCACCGCGATGAGCAGCGCGGCGGTCCTTGGCGTGACCACGGCGGAGGCGGCGGCGATCCTGCAGCGCGGGGTCGCCGACTCGACGCCGCGGGTGCGGGTGGCGGCGCTCGAGCTGCTCGGTGAGATCCCCGGCGGCTGGGCCTATAACGCGATCAAGGCGGCGCTGGCGGCGCCGGATCTGGCGGAGCGGGGAACCGCGGCCGGGGTCCTCGGCGCCCGCCACGAGCCCGACCGCGTCGACATCGCCTGGCAGGCGTACCAGTCCTCGGCCGACTATCGCTGGCGCGACATGCGCCAGGCGCTGCTCGATGTGCTGGCGACCGACATGAGCGCGCAGAGCACCGACCACCTGCGCGCCGCGGCGCGCGACTCCGTGCTCACTGTGGCCAAGCGCGCGCGGGCGCTGCTCACCGCGCGCGGCGTCACCGATCTGCCCGTGCTGCCGGTCGAGCAGTTCGCCTACTCACCGTTCCGTGAGCTGCGCTTCGCCAAGGACCCGGTGGTCGCGCTGGCCACCAGCCGCGGCACCTTCGAGGTCGAGTGCTTCGCCACCGACGCACCCATCCACGTCGCCAGCTTCATCGGCCTGGTCAAAAAGGGCACCTACGACGGCCTGCCCTGGCACCGCGTGGTGTCCGATTTCGTCATCCAGGGCGGCGACCCCGAGGGCAGCGGCTGGGGCGACGCCGGCTTCTCGCTGCGCGCCGAGATCAACCAGCGCCGCTTTCTGCGCGGCACCCTCGGCATGCCGCGCGGCGAGGACTTCGACAGCGGCGGCTCGCAGCTGTTCTTCAACCACATCCCGACGCCGCACCTGGATGGTCAGTACACAGTCTTCGGACAGATCCGCAGCGGTGAGGAGATCATCGACCAGATCGAGCAGGGGGATCTCATCACGAGCGCCCGCCTTGTCGAATAGCGCGCCCATGAACGCCAGCCCGATTGCCCGTGGAGTAGCCAAGCCATGTCCGTACCGTTTCTGAAAGAGGCCGCCGCGGCCGGTGACAAGGCGAAGATCATCCGCTTTGTCCGCCTGCACCTGGGCGACGGCAACGAGGACGTCGGCCGGCGCGAGATCGACAAGTCCTGGATCGAAGCGACCAAGCTGCTCCTAAAAGAGCAGCCCACGGACGAGGCGTTCATCCGCGACGTGCTGCAGCACGACGACAGCACCCTGGCGCTGCTTTACTATCACCTTCACTTTCACCTGATCCGGAAGTCCGAGGAGTGGATTCATGACGGAAGCCGCTGACGCGAAGCCGCAACCCCCGGAGGCGGCCGACCCGCGCAAGACCGCGCAGCAGCTGCGGCCGGGGCTGTGGCAGACCATCAACGAGCGCTACCCGGGCTCGATGATCCGCAAGGATCAGCCGGTCCCGCTGGCCGCCCTGAGCAAGCCCCTGGCAGAGGCGCGGCTGACGCTAATAAGCTCGTGCGGGGTGCACCTCAAGAGCGAGCCGCCGCTCGATGTCTGTCACCCCTTCGGCGACTTCCGCTTCCAGCGGGTGCCGTCGCAGGCGCGCCATGAAGACTTGATCATCCACCAGCTCAAGTACCCGCACGATGACGCGGATCTGGACATCAACGTCATCTTTCCCATCGAGCGGCTGCAGGAGCTGGTGAGCGAGGGATTGCTCGGCGGGCTGACCGCGAACTTCTTCAGCTTCATCGGCTACAACATGGACCCCGAGCGGTTCGAGCGCACTGTAGCGGCGGGGATCGCCGCCGCGGTGGCCGAACAGGAGGGGGCCGACCTGGCGCTGCTGGCCGCGGCTTGACCCATCTGCCATCAGTCCGTGGGACTGATCCAGAGAGCGATCGAGGAGCGAGGTATCCCGACGGTGTCGGTGACCGTGGCGCCGGACGTGAGCGCCGCGATCCAGGTGCCGCGGGCGATCTTCGTCCCGTGGCCGATGGGGCACCACTTCGGCGTCCCTTTTCATACCCAGGTGCAGCGGCAGGTGATCCTCGCGGCGCTCGCGCTGCTCCAGAGTGCCACGGTGAGCGGGACGATCGAGAAGATCGCGATCCCGTGGCTGCAGGTGCGACGCGAAGCCAAGCTGCTCAGTGAGCAGGGCCAGCGGCTCTAAATTACGCCCAGACGAAATAAGGACCGGAGCGGGTCCTGTCACCTGCGGCACCCCGCCGCGCGCGTCGGGGCTCCGCCTCCGCTGCCACCCGCTCCTGAGCGACAATAATCGGTTTCAGCTGGGGCGCGGTTTAGATACAGCTGACGAGCGGGAACAGCCGGCAGGGGTTGCGTGTTACAAACGACACCCGCCGTCGGACTACGGAAAACCCTGCATGCGCACCCTGCTCGTTTGGCTCGCTCTTTTGCTGCTGCC
>DAOMZC010000914.1:0-3075 GCA_035437965.1 Pseudomonadota bacterium | reverse complement strand
CTCGCCCCGGCAGCCGGCACCTCCGGCCCGGCCGGCGGGCCGCTGCCTCTGCGTTTGCTGCCGCCTGCCGGGTCTGGGCGCTTGGTTTGCACGATACAGCTTTTATATCAACTCGCGCGGACCTACGCAGCCCCTGCCGACGCGGATCGGGCTAGAGGCGGCGCAGGGCATCGATGATCGCGGCGCGCTCGATCTGTTCGCCGATGCCGCCGGCCCGGAAGTCGAAGCCATGGTCCGCCCCGGGGATGCCCAGCAGCGTGACCGTCTGCCCGTTACGGACGAGCGCGTCATACAGGTGCTGCGAGTGATAAGGGCGCACCAGCAGGTCATCCAGCCCGTGCAAGAGCAGCGTCTTCGGCAGCTGCCGCGAGCCGGCCTTGTCGACCCAGGTCATCGGCGTCGCCTGGCGGTAAAGCTCGAGCTTCTCCAGGGGCGAGCCGCCGAGGTACTTGGTCAGCGTGTCGCGGCTGTCCAGGATGTCGGGCAGCGCGACGTTCTCATAGGCGTAGGCGAGGTCGGTCGAGGGATACACGGCGATCACCGTGCGCACCGGCTCGTCCGCCACCTCGCACGCGGGCGGGATGGCGCGGCTGCCCGCCGAGTAGGCTGCGACCAGGACGAGCTGCCCGCCCGCCGAGCGCCCGATGAGGGCGGCGCGCTCCTTGGCGACGCCGAATTTTGCCGCCTGCTCGCGCAGCCGGCCGAGCAGGCACTTCACGTCGGCGATCGCCGCCGGGAACTGGTGCTCGGGGGCCAGGCGGTAGCGGACATCGAAGACGGTGACGCCGGCCGCCGCGAGCGCTCGCGACACCGTCTCGACCTCGCCCTTGTCACCGTGCAGCCAGCTGCCGCCGTGCACCACCACCGCCAGCGGCCGCGGCAGATCACCGCTGCCCCGGTAGACATCGGCCGTGAGGTCCGGGCGGCTCGGCTCCAGGACGACATCGCGCTCGATGTGCACCGGGGTGGCCGGCGCGCCGGTCAGGTACTCGCCCAGGGAGAAGCTGCCATGCGCCAGCTGGAACAGCGGCCAGGCCGCAATCAACGAGCGCAGCGCCCAGCACCCAAGCGACAGCGCCAGCCCGCGCACCAGGTGAGTGCGGGCCAGGGCCACCGCCAGGACCGCCACGAGCGCCGCCGCCAGCGTCAGCTCTTTGGCGACGAGGCGCACCTTCCACAGCTCGAAGTTCGGCATCGGCAGGTGGCACAGAAGAACGTGCAGCACGAGCAGACCAACGAGCACCCGACTGACGTTGGCGGAAAAGGCGCGTCGCGTCGCTGGCTCTGGCACGCGTCCATCATAACACAGGGGCGGCGCGACTCGGGGCGGACGCTGGGCATGGTGTCACCCAAACTGGCAAACTGGCAAACTGGCCGCCCAGCCGCACCTTCGGCGGCGATGAGAGCGACCGCCGGGGACTGGCGCCAGGGCTACCGATAGTAGCTGCCGACAGCGGGCTGGCTGTCGGGCGCGGGTTCGGCTAGAGTGCAGCACCATGATCCAAACATTTGCTCTAGCAGGCGGTTACTCGCTCTATCGAGGCCGCCGTTGAACCTACCTTCTGCCTCAACTCCTGCTACTCCCCGTTTCGCCGATCTCGGACTCGCCGAGCCGCTCCTGCGGGCTCTGGCGGCCGAGGGCTACGATGAGCCGACGCCGATCCAGATCCACGCCATCCCGCCGCTCCTATCCGGACGCGATCTGCTCGGCTGCGCGCAGACCGGCACCGGCAAGACCGCGGCGTTCGCGCTGCCGATCCTGCAGCGGCTCGCGGCGGCTCCGCCCGTCCGCCAGCGCGTCATCCGCGCCCTCATCCTGTCGCCGACCCGCGAGCTCGCCAGCCAGATCGAGGAGCGCTTCCGCGCCTACGGCCGCCACCTGAGCCTGCGCAGCACCGTCATCTTCGGCGGCGTCGGCCAGAGCCCGCAGGTCGACCGGCTGCGCGCCGGCGTCGACATCCTGGTCGCCACCCCCGGGCGGCTGCTCGATCTGATGGGCCAGGGCCAGGTGAGCCTGGTGAACCTTTCGTGCTTCGTCCTCGATGAAGCCGACCGCATGCTCGATATGGGCTTCATCCACGATGTCCGCAAGGTCATCGCCGCGCTGCCCAAGCGCCGGCAGTCGCTGTTCTTCTCGGCGACCATGCCGCCCGACATCGAGGCGCTGGCGGCGACGATCCTCACCCAGCCGGCGCGCGTCGCGGTGACGCCCGTGGCCTCGACCGTCGAGCGGGTCAACCAGTCGATCTACTTCGTCGAGAAGGGCGACAAGCCCGCCCTGCTCGAGCGCGCCCTGCGCAACCCCGACTATACCCGCGTGCTCGTGTTCACCCGGACCAAGCACGGCGCCAACAAGGTCGCCAAGTTCCTCAACGGGGTCGGCATCCACTCCGAGGCGATCCACGGCAACAAGTCGCAGAGCGCCCGCGAGACCGCGCTCGCCAACTTCAAGAATGGCCGCACCCGGGTGCTGGTCGCCACCGACATCGCCGCCCGCGGCATCGACGTCGAGGCGGTCAGCCACGTCATCAACTTCGACCTGCCCAACGAGCCGGAGAGCTACGTCCACCGCATCGGCCGCACCGCCCGCGCCGGCGCCGAAGGCACCGCCGTCTCGTTCTGCTCGGCCGAGGAGCGCGCCTACCTGCGCGACATCGAGCGCCTCATCCGCCAGCGCGTCCCCGTCGCCGGTGAGATACCGGCCTCGGCCCGCGCCCTCGATTTAGAGGCCGACCGGCCCGCCCAGCGCCACTCGCGTCCGGCGTCTCGATCTTCCGATCGGGCTTCAGTTCGGTCCTCTGATCGATCTGCGAACCGGCCTTCCGATCGATCTTCGAACCGGCCCTCTGAGCGATCTTCCGACCGGTCCTTCGATCGCGGAGGGCCCCCGCGCTCGTCCCGCGGCACCTCTGTCCCCCGTATCACCAGCCCCGACGCCCCCGCGCTCGGCGCCGCCGCCGGCCCCGCCGCCGCCAGCCCCGCCGCCCCAAGCCCGCGCCGCCGGCACTTCCGACCCAGCAAGTCGCGTTAGCGCCGCTCGGACTCTCTCCTCGCCTCGCGATCCCCTCCCCGCTG
>DAOMZC010000913.1:0-3080 GCA_035437965.1 Pseudomonadota bacterium | reverse complement strand
GCGCATCGGGGAGCCGCCCGTGCAGACCCGAGCTCCCGGCGGTCGCTGGCGGCTCGACCGGGGCCTGGATGACCGGCATCGCCCGTACCTGGCGGCCCCGCGGCTCCGGGGCGCGCGGGGCCTTGATGGCCGGCGGCGGGGGCGGCGGGGGCGGCTCGACGGTCTCGGGCAGGTCGATGAGCGATGACTGCAGCGCCCGCCACAGCGCGCCGGCGTTAGCGAAGCGGTCCTCGGGCTGCAGCGTCGAGGCCATCTCGAGCACCGCGTCCAGGTGGGCATACTTGGGCAGCAGCGTGCCGAGCAGCGGCGGGGTCTTCACCGAGCTCAGGAACGTCCCGACGCTGGTGGCCGAGAACATACGCGTCCCGGTCAGGCACTCGAACACCAGCGCCCCGAGGGAGAACACGTCGCCGCGGGCGGTCGCCAGCTCGGCGTCCGGCCCGAAGGTCTCGGGGGCGGCGTAGCCCATGGCGCCACCCCACTGCACCTTGGGCGTCGCCCGCAAGTGGCACATCCCGAAGTCGCTGACCATCACGCCGCCGCTGTTGCTGCACAGCACGTTGGTCGGGCTTATTGCGCCGTGGTGCAGCCCGATCTCGTGGCCGGCCTGCAGCGCCGCGCACAGCGGCTCGAGCAGCGCCAGCGTCGCAGTCAGCGACAGCGGTCCGCGCAAAAGCCGCTGCGCCAGCGACTCCCCCTGGACCACCGGCATGACCAGGTACAGCGCTCCGCCGGACTCAAAGCCCGTGTGCCAGGCGGCCACGATTGCCGGGTTGGCGAGCTGGGCCGCGGTCTGCGCGTCCCGCTGGACCTTGAGCAGCACCGCCCGGTCATAGAACTGCGCGTGCAGTCGCTTGACCGCGCACGGCTTCCCCGACTCGCGGTCGGTAGCCTCGTAGACCACCCCCGAGGGGCCGCGGCCCAAGACCTTACCGAGCTGGAAGCGCCTATCTATCAGGCCATTATCGGTGGGCATGGTCGGCACGGCACGATTATATCAGAGGCGGCCAGCCCGCGTGAAAAGGTCGACAAGCAGCAGCGGCTTGCGGCGGGTCGTGACTGGCAAGCGACCGGCAGGCGACTGCCGCGCGACAAGGCGCGCCAAGACATGCCCAGGCCCAGGCAGGCCCAGGCAGGCCCAGGCAGGGTCTGGCGGAGAGCCCTTGTGTGATAGCATGAAGGGCAAATGAGCGGCCTAAATCTCCTTCGGCAGAGCCTGGTACAGAGGTCCTTCAACCTGCCCCTTCGGATCTTCATTCTGGCGGTCCTTGGCGGCGGCCTCGCCGGGGTCCTTGGCACCAGCTGCGTCGTCCCCGATCCCGAGTACTGCGCCAACACCGAGCAGTGCCCCGCGGTGGCGACCGAGCTCGGCATGACGCAGCAAGTCTGCCACCCGAGCCGCCACGTATGCGTCGTCTCCGGTCCCAACACCTGCCTGCGCAACGAGGACTGCACCTCCGATTTCAAGAACCCGCGCTGCGATCCCACGACCAACTCCTGCGTCCCCTGCACCGTCGGCGACAACTCCTCCTGCGCCCACTTCACCGAGCGCCCGCTGTGCGTGAAACCAAGCGGCGGGACAGAGACAATGTGCGTCGCCTGCCAGACTAACCTCCAGTGCCCGAAGGAGAAGCCGATCTGCGACGCTCAGCAGTGCCGCCGGTGCTCCTCGCACAGCGACTGCGAGGGCGAGGTCACGTGTGACAGCGGCAGCCCGTGCACCGACTCGCTGGTGTGCATCCAGGCAGGGGACTTGAACCCCGATCGCGTCGGGCAGTGCGCGCAGAACGGCGTGGGCTCGGGCGGTCACGTGGTGTATGTGAACGGGTCCGATCTAAGCCGCTGCGGCTCCATGATCAACGCCACCGGCAACACGCTCACCTCGCCGCTGTGCAACCTGGACGACGGACTGGATATGGCCAAGCTACAGGGCCGCCACTACATCCGCGCCCTCGGCAGCAGCGGTACCGTCCTGGCCGGCCTGAACAAGTCCGTTACCCAGGGTTCCTATGCGTTCATCGGCGCCCCGGCCCCGAGCAAGGGGTTCCCGGACATGGTGACGATCAAGCACCGCGGCACCGTCTTCGACGTGTCGGGGACCGGCTCGGTGATGGTCGACCGCTTCAATATCCTTGAGGTCAATCCGGCGGCCACCGCCCTCAGCTGCTCGGGCGGACCCACAGCGCCCGGCCTGAGCCTGCGGAGCAGCGTCCTCACCGGCAGCACTCCCATCATGACCAGTACGTTCACGCCCGCCATCATCCTTTTTGGCTGCAACTCCATCATCGAAGGCAACATCATCGGCGTGACCAGCTTTGCCGACGTGACGAGCGCGACGGCGATGGCGCACGGAGTCGGCATCAACATCATCGACAACAACGGGCTGAGCGGGCTGTCCTCCTACCTCATCCAGAACAACGTCATCGCCGGCAACGCCAGCATCGGCATCAGCATCGCCTTTGGGACCTTCCCTACCTCGAAGTTCGTCCTCCGCTTCAACACCATCTACGGCAATGGTCGCGGGCTGACCAACATGAACAACTCCCCCGGTGGCGTCGGCTGTCCGGGCAACATCTTGAAGGAGTTTAGTCACTCGATCATCGCCAACAACTTCAAGTTCGGCGGCTCGCAGGTCAATAGCGGCAACAGCTGCAGCTTCAAGGACATCGTCGTCGACTCGGCCGAGATGGGCACGGATGCGGCGTTCACCAAGGTGTCTTCCATCGACAGCGATCTGGACTCGCTGTTTCGCCTGCTGCCGACCGCCACCTGGGCCATTGATAAGGTGACTCCCGCGGCAGGCGAGACCCTGCCGAGCCAGGACGTGTACGGGGTGGCGCGGCCGCAGAACGGCAAGTGGGACATCGGCGCGGCGGAGTTTAAGCCCTAGCCGGCGCCGCGGCACGACCCGGCGCAACCGCGCGTTCTTGCGGCGACTATCGGCTTGAATATCGCGCTGGCTTCTGCCGTCGGAAAAAGGGATCCGCCGCCCCCAGTCTGGAGAAACCATGAGACGTGCCGTATTTGCTTCGACGCTGCTGCTCTTCGCCTGTTACGAAGAGGCGGACATTCGGCCGCCC
>DAOMZC010000912.1:0-3081 GCA_035437965.1 Pseudomonadota bacterium | reverse complement strand
GGGTATTTTTTGCGCCGACCAAACTTCAGGTTTGGGGCGGGGCGCGGTTTAGTTTAGCTTAAAGTCCGCGCGCAGCGCCGCGTGATCCGAGCCCGCAAGTCCCGCGCTACCCGACGGATCGCGCACCGCCGCGGCGCTCGCCGGCAGGTAGGTGCAGCGCGCGCTCAGCGACAGGAACAGGTGATCGATAGACTGTCCCTGCCCTTGCCAGGTGTAGGTGGTGACGCTCGCGGGCGGCCGGTCGCGGGCGACGCGCAGCAGCGTGGGAGCGTCCTCCAGCGCGGCCAGCGGCGGCGACCCCGGGGTGTCGTTCAGATCGCCCCCGAGCAGCACCACCGCCTCGGGAAACTCCGTGGCCGTGGCGAGCAGGATGTCGCGCGCCGCCTGCGCCTCGGCCAGCCGGCGCCCCGGGTCGTCATTGACCTTCGAGCGGAAGTGGGCCGCAAACAAGATCACCCGGCGGCCCTTGATCATGAGGTGGACTTCCAAGAGCTCGCGCGTAAACGAGGTCGCGCTGCCATCGGGCCGGGTGAGCCGCTGGTCGCGATGCCGGCGCACCAGCAAGGTCGCCCCGCTGCCGAGCACCGCGACGTCAATCGAGCCCGGCAGCCCGGTCTCTCCCAGCACGGCGGTCGGATAGAGGTCGTCGAGGTGGCCGCGGAGCGCGTCCAGGGACTCCTGCGACTCGATCTCCTGCAGCGCTACCACGTCGGCGCGCAGCGAGCGGACGGCGGCGGCGAGCTCCGCGGCGCGGCGCGCGAAGGCGGCGGGCGTGGGCACCTGCTCGAAGTCTCCCGCCGCGCACTGGCCCGAGTCGCAGCGGGGGTCGAAGAACAGCCGGGTGTTGAAAGTCACGGCGCGCAGCACCGACGGATCGGCCGGCTCATAAGGATCATATAGATCGGGCGGCGCCTGGGCGGGCGAGGAAGCCGCGTCGACCTGCGCCCGGGCTCTGCCCGATTCCTCGTCCGGAAGTCGGCAGGAACAGACCGGGGCAAGAGCCGTCGCGGCCCGGATCATTAGGATCAGACGAAAAACGCGAGCGCGCATGGGCACCGAAGATAGCAAGGTGGCGGCAGGGCGCAAGGGTGCGCAAGTGTCATCCAATTGACAGGAGAGAGTGCGCGGACGTACGGTCGATCCACTGCTGAGGGTGCAGACATGGACAGTCCGGTGGTTTGTCGGTCCGAGTGGTCTGGGGGGTCTCACTGGTTTGGGGAGCGCGGCCAACGGCACGACCAGAGCTGCGGGCTCTGGCCGGTCGTGCTGGCGCTGCTCGCGTGCAGCCCCGCGCCCCCGTCCACGCCGCCGGCCGCCGCGGTGCAGCGCTTCTATGCCGCGGCGGCGGCCGGGGACTGTGCCGCGGCCCTAAGCGTGCTTGCCGGCGGGCTGCGGGCCCGGGTGGCGCCGGAGGGGACCTGCGACCACATGTTCGAGGAGCTGCGCCTGCATCCACTGGAGCAGGTGGTGGCGACCCAGGTGGACGGCCGCAACCGCGCCGCGCAGCTCGTGCGGACCCGGCTGCGCGGGCGTACCACCGATGTGATCATCCGCGTTCAGGCAGAGGGCTCGCAGTGGAAGATATTTTCTCTGTGATGGGCGGGATGGGAGTGGACTCTGGGATAAGTACAGGAACGAGCGCCTATTATGGAATCGCTGTGATCGAACCTTGGGATGTCTGGTGAAGGAACCGCGATGAAGAGTCTCTCCGTTGGCAGGTGGTGGATCCTGGCGGTGGGGCTTTTCGCCCTGCTCGCCTTTTGGCTGCGTCCGCGCCGGCCTGATACGGCGCCGACCCCTCTGGTCCGGGAAGAGACGCGCGACCGCCCACCGGCCGACCCGCCGACCGCGCCGCGCCCGCTGACTCCCCCGGACGTCGCCCCGGCACCGGCTCCCGCGGCGGCGAGCGCCGAGGCGGATCCCTATGGGATGCCCCCTCCTTCTCCCGACCAGATCCGGCCCGTTCCCGAGGCGCCCGTAATCACTCCGCAAGATCACCAGAGGACCCGGCAAGCCGCCCGCGAGCTCGTCGAGAGCGGCATCGCGCGGCTCACCGATGAGGGCCGCCGGGCCGAGCAGGCCGGCGATGTCGAGACCGCCCGCCGCAACCAGCTGCGCGTCGCCCGCTTGCGCAAGCGCCTGGAGGTGCTGCAGCAGGAAGCGGCGCCGGCCCCGCTGCCCCAGTGACGGCGCGACGCTCACCGCGAGGCCGCGGCGCGCTGCTCGGGCTCCTGCTCGGGCTCCTGCTCACGGCGGCCTGCGCGCCGGCGGGCGATGGCCAGCGCTCGACCGCCGCGGTCACGGCGGCGATCGTCGGCGGCACCGCAGACTCCCAGGACCCGGCGGTGGTGGCAATCGGGATGCGCCGGCGGGACTGCGATGCCCGGCTGGCGGTGCACTGCAGCGGGACTCTCATCGCGCCGCGGCTGGTCCTCACCGCGGCTCACTGCGCCTTGGGCCCGAGCTCGGCCGGCACCCTCGAGGTCCTGTTCGGCAGCGACAGCGCCGACCCGGCTGCGGTCTTGCGCCGGGTCGCCGAGGTGCAGGTCCATCCCGACTATCGGGCCGATGGTGACCCGGCGGATCTGGCCCTGCTCCTCTTGGCCGACAGCGCCCCGGTCGCGCCGGTCGCCCTCAACTCCACCGCGCTCGACGGCAGCGCGGTCGGTCAGAGCGTGCGCCTGGTCGGCTTCGGCCAGACCCGGCCGACCGGTGAGCCGCCGGGCCAGAAGCGCTCGGGAACGGCAACGCTCAGCGCGGTCCAGAGCACCCAGCTGCGCATCGTCCCCGGTCCTTCCCTCAGCTGCCACGGCGACAGCGGCGGGCCGCTGCTCAGCAGCGCCAGCGGCAGCGAGCTGCTCATCGGCGTCATCACCACGGGCGACCCTGGCTGCGCTACCTATGGCCTAAATGTGCGGGTCGACGCCTTCCTGCGCGACTTCATCCTGCCCGGGGTAGCCCGGGCGCAGACCGCGCCGCCACCTCCCGCCGACGGTCCGCTTGCCGATGCGCCGCTGTGCGCCGCGGCCTGCGCAAGCGACGCCGACTGCCCGGCCGGCCTCGTCTGCCAGGTCGGCCCCA
>DAOMZC010000911.1:0-3088 GCA_035437965.1 Pseudomonadota bacterium | reverse complement strand
ACGCGCGGCGGACGCGCCCTTCCAACCCGGCGCCCGGGTCGGCCGCCACCTCGCCCAGGCCCAGGCTGGCCTCGCCGTCGCCCAGCAGCGAGTGCGGCAGCGCCTGGTCGGGCGTCATGGTCGCGTCGGCGGACTCGGTCGGCGACCGCGGCGGCTCCCACAGCATCGCCGGCTCGCTCGGCAGCGCGTCCCACAGCGGCTCCAGCGGCAGCCAGGGGGCGGGCAGGCTGATGAGGGTCAGCGCGTCCTTGTGCCGCCGCGCCCGCAGGGTCGCGACCAGGAACGCGCCCAGCGCATCATCGACGACCGGGACGACCGGCGGCCCTGCCATGGCCTAGAGCGCTCCGTGTCCTTTTAGAGGGCGCGCCCCGCAGCTGTGCAACAGCTCCGCCAGCTGCTCGGGGAGCAGCGCCTGTGGCCCGTCGCTGAGCGCCTGGCCGGGGGCGTCGTGGGTCTCGATGAGCAGCCCGCACGCCCCGGCCGCCAGCGCCGCCCGCGCCAGCGGCGGGATTAGATCGCGCCGGCCCACCGCGTGCGAGGGATCGCATAGGACCGGCTGCTTGTGCACGTGCGCAAGGAGGGCCACCGCCGACAGATCCAGCAGGTTGCGGGTGCTCGGGTCGAAGCCGCGGATGCCGCGCTCGCAGAACAGCACCGCGGCGGCCCCGTGGAGCAAGCAGTACTCGCCGGCCGACAGCCACTCGTCGACGGTCGCCGCCATCCCGCGCTTGAGCAGCACCGGCCGCCGGGTGCGCGCGATCGTGCGCAGGAGCGAGTAGTTGGCCATGTTGCGCGACCCGATCTGCACCAGGTCGGCGTGCTCGGCGACCACCGCTGCGTCCTCGGCGCCCATGAGCTCGGTGACCACCAGCAGGCCGCTGCGATCCGCCGCCTCGCGCAGCCAGCGCAGCGCCGCTTCGCCCTGGCCTTGAAAGGAATAGGGAGAGGTGCGCGGCTTGAAGGCGCCGCCGCGCAGGAAGCGGACGCCCATCGCCGGCAGCTGCGCCGCCAAGCGGCTTATCTGGTCGGGCGACTCGACGCTGCACGGCCCGGACATGAAGACCGGCGGCGCCCCGACGCCGATGCGCACCCCGGCGATCTCGACGATCGGCGGCTGGGCGTCCACCAGGGGGTGATCGGACGCCGGCGCCGACACCGCGGCGATGCCGGCTATCCCCAAGAGCTCCTCCCGCCGCAGGGCGACCGAGTGAGGCTCGATGAGAAACTGCACCGGTCCGGCGCCGGGCGCCGACTCGCGCAGCGGCCGGACCCACAGTCCTTTGGTGGTAAGCGCCCGCTGCACCTGCGCAGCGTCGGCACCGGGTGCGACGGTCACAATCATTCAGGTTCCTTAATCAGGCTCCGCTCCGCGGGCAGTCCCTCTTCGGCCGGCTGCGCTCTGGCAGCGTCTGCGCGCGCCCCCCGGTCACGTTACCTCGGGCGCGCCGCGGTCCTTGTCTTGTTTGGATGCTCCGCGACCCCTTGCTGATTCGTCCCGCCGCTCACCGGGCGGCTT
Organism: Pseudomonadota bacterium; assembly: GCA_035437965.1. Classification (GTDB taxonomy): domain Bacteria; phylum Myxococcota_A; class Polyangia; order Palsa-1104; family JAEUJZ01; genus CALFML01. The sequence goes on along the minus strand of DAOMZC010000911.1, from coordinate 1,572 downwards.
ACCAGTCGGCTGGCGGCTGGCGGCTGGCGGCTGGGGCGTGGCCCGATCCCGCTTGTGAGCTCTAGCTCAGCTTAGCTTGTAGCTTATCTATTTTGCCACCGGGTTAGCCACCGGGTTAGCCACCCGGTTCGCCACCGGGAGGGCTAGGGAAGAGCGCCCGCACCGCGGCCTGGGCCAGCTCGTCCTCGACGAAGTCACAGGTCAAGATTTCTCCGGGGGCACGTATTAGCACGAAGCGATTCCGCCGCGCGTGTCTCTTTTTGTCGCGCTGCATAAATGCCCAGATGGTCCGAACTGCTTCCGTAACAGAGTCTGACTTACCGTCGGTGGGCTCGCTCTGCACGCGGCCTTTTTGGGCGGCTCCCGAGCCTTCCCTAGCGGGCTCCATTGGCAAGGTGGTTGGGAGTCCCAGTCTGTGGAGCAGCTGGTTCAGCGCAAGCGGAAGCTGCGCCGCGCACAGCCCGAGGCGCGCCGAGAGCTCGGCGGCGCAAAGGAGCCCCAGCGTCACCGCGTCACCGTGGCGGAGGCGGTAGCCGCTCCACGGCTCCAGACCGTGGGCGAAGGTGTGGCCGAGGTTCAAAAAGATCCGCCGGCCGTGCTCCTCCGGGTCTTCCTGGACCAGGGCGCGCTTGAGCTCCAGCGCGTCGCGCAGCGGGGCCAGAAGCGCGGGCAGCGCGGGCAGCGCGAACCATGTGGGTCGCGCGGACGGCTCCGCGGGGGAGGTCGCCGAGCGGTTCGCTCTGTCGGTCGCGCCGTCGTTCGCCTGGTCGGTCGGGCTCGGCGGCAGTGGGGAAGCCGGGGCTTGCGCGGCCAGCGCTTGGATGCGGGCGTAGGCGTCGCCGCCGGCGATGAGCGCGGCCTTGACCACCTCGCCCAGGCCGGCGCGCAGCTCCGCCTGCGGCAGGGTGTCCAGGCAGCCGAGGTCCATGAGCACCAGGTCCGGGTGCTTGAAGGCGCCGACCAGGTTCTTGCCCGCCGGCAGGTCGACGCCGACCTTGCCGCCGATGCTGGAGTCGGCCATGGCGAGCAGGGAGGTCGGCAGCTGCACGAAGCCGACGCCGCGCAGGTAGGTCGCGGCGAGCAGCCCCGCCATGTCGCCGACGACCCCGCCGCCGAGCGCCAGCACCGCGCCGCCGCGCTCCACCCCGCCGGCGCTGAGCGCCGCGTACAGACGCTCCAGCGTGCGCAGGTTCTTGTGCGCCTCGCCGGCCGGGATGAGCTCGACGAAGCAGGGGAGGCCGGCGGCCTCCAGGCTGGCGCGGACGCGCGCGGCGTAAAGCGGCCCGACGTTGCTGTCGCTGATGAGCGCCAGCGGGCCCTTGTAGCCGCGCCCGGCCAGCGCGTAGCCGACGTAGTCGAGCAGGCCGGTCCCGAGGACCAGATCGTAGCTGCCGGTAGGGTGGGCGACGGCCAGGCGCTCGCTCTCGGCGGTGACCAGGCCGCACGCGAGGGCGGCGAGGGCGGCGGGGGGCGCGGCGGTGGTGTCCAGGTGGTAGGGCAGGGCGCTGTAGCTCGCGGCGCGCTCGCGCAGGAGCTCGTCGAGGCGCTGACTGAGGCCGTCGAGGGTCGCGG
>DAOMZC010000910.1:0-3102 GCA_035437965.1 Pseudomonadota bacterium | reverse complement strand
CAGCTCGCGATCAGCTACCGCTGTCCGCCGGCGGTGACCGGGCTGGCGCGGCGGCCGGGTCGGGACTGCGCAGGGTCCGCCCCAGCTCGGTCACCGCCGGCGGACAGCGGTAGCTGATCGCGAGCTGCACGGTGGTGAAGTCGGGGGTCTGCAGCGCCGCCATCGCCGCCGCGAAGCCGGCGAAGTACGCCGACGGATCGACCTGCTGGGCCTCGTCGCCGGCGACGATCAGGGTGCCGCCGGGGCGGAGCGCGCGGCCGATGAGCTGGAGCTCGATCGGGGCGAACTCCTGGGCCTCATCGAGCACGACGCAGTCATACTGGGTCGGTGACGGACCGGTCGTTCCGGGAGCGGCGCGCCGCGCGGCGAGCGCGAACAGCACCGCATAGTCCTCGGCGTCGATCGAGCCGGCGTCCTGCGTCGGCGTCCCGTCGTCGATGCGCCGCCCGTCGACAGTCACCAGGCGGTCGGCGTCGATATGGGTGCTCGCCTCCTCGGTCGTCGGGCTGAACTGGACCCGGGTGTGCTCGAGCACCTGGCGCACCGCCTCGCCGGACAGCGCCGTCGGCGCGGCGGCGGCCACCTGCTCCAGCAGCGCCCGATCGCCGAACAGGTGCAGCAGATCGCTGCGCGTCGCCCCCGCCCGCCGCGAGCCGGAGCCGCGCCGGCGCGCCGCCAGCCCCTGCAGCACCGGCAGCAGCGCCGGATGGCGCTTGAGCGCGACCACCCCCGCCGGCACGTCCTGACTCTCGCGCGCCGGCAGCTGGGGGAACGCCTTGCGCGCCTGCCGGCCCGCCCAGCGATCGAAGACCTCGATCTCGGCATCGGTCACGCCCAGCCGCCCGAGCAGCGCCTCCGACAGGTGGCGCAGCCCCGCGCTGGCCGCCGGGACGAGCAGCAGGGAGCGGAACGGCCGCTGCGCCGCCATCGCCGCCCGCTGCAGCGCCGCGAGCCGGTGCACCGCCACCGTGGTCTTGCCGCAGCCCGCCGCCCCGAGCACCAGGAGCGAGCGACCGGGCGGCAGCTCCACCGCGCGCCGCTGCTCGGCATCGAGCGCCTGCGGCGACCACGGCGGCGCCGCCCGCCCGCTCCCGCGACGCGGCTGCAGCAGCACCGGCGGCTCCCCGGTAAAGGCCCACTCCGCCCCACCCTCCCCCGCTCCCCCAGGACGGCGCGCGAAGCTCGCGCCGGCGGTGTGCACCGCCACGAGCTCACCGGCCTGAAACGTCAAAAGGGAGCGCGCGCGCACCGTGCCACAGAGCTCGCGGCCGCCCACGCTCAGCTCGTACTCCTCGCCCTCGCGGCACGAGAAAAAGACCTCGGCGAGCGGCGCGGTCTGCCAGTTAAGCACCGTCACCTCGGGGCTGCTGACCGTCCGCCAGCCGAGCAGCAGGTCGCGCGCGCGGCTCGCTCCCCCTTGACCAGCGGGCTCGATGCGCAGGTGGGCAAAGCACGGAACAGACTCTCCCGGCAGCGCCTTTTTCAGGTGGGCGCACAGGTGAACAAGCTCGTCCAGGAATCGGGGCAGCGAAGGCTCTGTACGTTCGGACATGGCTCCTCCGGATGGCCTGCGGGCCAGCCAGATAAAGAACCGATCTGCCGAGCGGGTTCCAGCTAGTTTCTGACTACGGGACTCTGCTAGAATGGATCTATCAAGTGGGGGAACAAATTCCGCGCCCCAGCTTGTGCTGCAGGTTGCTCCTCACCGTCGGCCACTCGTGCGCAAGGATGCTGTAGACGCAGGTGTCGCGCAGCGAGCCGTCGCGCATCAGCAGGTGGCTGCGCAGCACCCCATCCAGCTTGGCTCCCAGCCGCTCGATCGCGGCGCGGCTCGGCTGGTTGAAAAAGTGGGTGCGGAACTCCACCGCGATGCAGCCGAGCGTCGTGAACGCGTGGGTGAGGAGGAGCAGCTTGCACTCTGTATTTATCGCCGACCGCTGCGCCGACTTGGCGTAGAACGTGTAGCCGATCTCCAGCCGGCGGTTCTCGCTGTCGACGTTGCAGTAGGTGGTGGCCCCGACGACCCGCTGGTCGCTCAGGCGCCGCACCACGAACGGCAGCATGCCGCCGCGGCTCTGCCAGCCGAGCCGGAAGGCGATGTTGTCGCGCATCTTGTCCGGGGCGGGCACGCTCGTGTACCACAGGTTCCACAGCTCGCCGTCGCGCACCGCGGCAACCAGCTCGTCATGGTGATCGGGGGTTAGCGGCTCCAGCCGGGCGTGCTGGCCGCTGAGAGTTACGGGCATAGCGAAGCTCATGGCGCGGACTATAACATGCAGCGCCCGGCGCTGCGTCGCGCAGAGCCGCGGCCCGGCTTCCTACGGACCCTTGCGCAGTCCGTCCTGACAGCCCTTGGCGCCCGAGCGCGGCACGAACACCTCGATGCTAAGCTCGTGGCTCGACAGGGTCTTGCCGCCGCTTCCCTTGAGGGTCAGGGTCAGCTCGTAGCGCGCCGACTGATCCGAGGCAAACGTGAACACGAAGTGATCGGCGGCGCTGGCGGCTACCTGCTGCTCAAGGCCGATCGATTTCTCGTACCCCTGCTTGCCCGCCTGCAGGCAGACATCGTAGAAGTTCGTCGGCGGCAGCCCCTGGCTCATCCGCCGATCCAGGGCCACCCGGGTCTTGAACTTGAGCGTCCGCCGGCGGTCGGCTTCGCCATACGCGAGCTGACCGAACGCGCAGATCCGGTCGGCGCCGCGCAGTCCGGAAGCTACGTACTGAAGGATCGGAACCCGCTTGAAATCGGTGATCGTGCCAAGCTGAATATCCGTCGTGTCTTCAAGCGGCGGCAGCTCACTCCCAAGGCAGGCGTCCTCGCGATCCACCGCCAGGGTCAGCCGCGCATCGACAAGGTCGCCCCAGCCTTCGTTTCTTATCATGACCGCTTCGGTGGAAAACTCCTTGAAGACCGGAATCGGCTCTTTGATCGGCGTACTCTTATGGACCTGCACCGTCGCCTCGGTCGGCACGACGAGCTGCGCGGTGCTGTTGGCGATCTTTGTCGAGATCTGCGGGAACTGCCACTGAAAGGGAGTCCACTCGTAGGCGACGCCATTTATACCCCTTTTTGTGCGTTTATTGTGTTGTCTTATAGGCGCT
>DAOMZC010000909.1:0-3103 GCA_035437965.1 Pseudomonadota bacterium | reverse complement strand
CCACGGCTATGATGTCAGCGACTACGAACAGATCCACCCCGACTTCGGCACCCTGGCCGACTTCGAGCTGCTCGTGCGCACCGCGCACCGGCTGCAGCTGCGGGTGGTGCTGGATCTGGTGCTCAACCACACCTCGCAGCGGCACCCGTGGTTCACCCAGGCGCTGGCCGCCCCGGCGGGTAGCCCGGCGGCTGCCCGCTACCTCATCCGCGGCGACAATCCCGGCTGGAAGTGGAACGGGCACGACGTGTGGCACACCGCCCCCGACGGGCCGGGACGCGCCTATTTCGGGCTGTTCTCGGGGGTGATGCCCGACCTCAACCTGCGCGAGCCGGCGACGGTGCGGGCGCTGCAGGACGTGATGGAGCTGTGGCTGCGGCGCGGGGTCGACGGGTTCCGCCTGGACGCGGCGCGCTACCTCATCGAGTGGCCCGATCCGGTCACCGCGACCACCCAGCCGGCGCTGGCCGACACGGCAGAGACCAAGACCCTCTGGCGCACCCTGCGCGGCACCCTGCAAAAGGCTGCCCCCGGCGCCGCGCTGCTCGGCGAGGTCTGGACCGACACCGACGGCATCTCGCGCTACTACGGCAGCGGCGATGGGCTGCACACGGCATTCAACTTCCCGCTCGCCGGGGCCACCGTGGACGCGGTAAAGCGCGGCGTCGCCGAGCCGGTGAACTACACGCTGGAGGCGATGAACCATACGAGCGTGCCGCTGCCGTTCTTTGCGCCGTTTCTGACCAATCACGATCAGCGTCGCCTCGCAAGTGAGCTCGGCGGCGATCCGCTGCGGCTGCGGCTGGCGGCGGCGCTGCTGCTGGCGATGCCCGGGACGCCGTTTCTGTACTATGGTGAAGAGGTGGGCCTTGGGCAGACCAGCACCCCGGGTGATCGCGGCCAGCGCGCCGCGATGCCGTGGGCCACGGTCGAGACGCAGCGCACCCAGCCCGACTCGCTGCATTCCTACTATCGCCGCCTTATCAAGCTGCGGCGGCAGACGCCGGCCCTGCGTGACGCGGCCCTGCGGCTCCTGTTTCCGCAGGTCGCCGACCCGGGCCTTGTAGCGGTGAGCCGCGGCACCGCGGGTCCCGGCAAGGCGCCGGTGATCGCGGTCTACAACCTGGGCGACAAGACGCTGAGCGGGGTGCAGCTGGGCCTCCCGGTCGACTATCCCCTCGGCGCCCAGCGCGAGCTCCTTGCCGGGATCGCCGCCCCCGAGGTCACAAGCGCCAACCGCGCGAGCTATCCGCTACCGACCTTACCGCCGCGCAGCGCCTTGTGGCTGACCGCCGCGACCGCCGGCACTTCCGGCCGCGCCGCGTCACCCGAGCGCTGAGGACGCCGCCGAAAAAGAGCTGCACTTGGAGACAACATGCACCCACACTCCCTGCTCCGCCGCCTTCCGGTTGTCGTAGGTTCGCTCGCGCTGTCGAGCTGCGCGGGGCCTCTGGCGCCCCTGGTCATCGACGGCGTGCCCGTCCAGCGGGTGACCACGGAGTACAAGGGGCGGCCCTACTCCATCCGCCACTCCGGCGCCCATCCCCGGCCGGGCAGTCCCTCAAGCGGGACCCGCGCCGAGGGCGGGACCATCGCTGGCACCGTCTGCGGTTCCGACATCCACTACCAGGTCACGCACAACGGCGACCACGTGCGGATAAGCGGCTTTATCAACAACGAACAGAGCGCAACGCTGGAGATCCGCGAGGCCAACAACATCCGCCGCATCCAGGGCGGGCTCGGCAACTTCATCGTCGATGTCGTGATGACCGGCGACACGATCGCCGGCACCGTCGGCCGCTGCGGCTACGAGCTGCACCCGAGCGAGGCCGACCCCGACACCTTCTCGCAGGTCGTGCGGACGCAGGGTTACAACATCACGATGCGGATCAGCGGTCGCCAGGAGCTCCAGCGGCTGCCGCCGGCGGACCAGGCGGCGCTGGTGCCGCTCATGCTCTACTGCGACACCGCCAAGGTGTTCGAGAACTTCGGCCGCGATCCGCCCGAGCTCGGCTTTGGCGGACAGGAGGGCGCGCAGCCGCCCAAGACCATCAACTTCGGCCCGCAGGGCAACCGCTCCTGCGGCGGCTGAAGGGGCGCTAGCTCTTCGGCTTGGCCTTTGCCTTCTTTGGCTTGGCCTTGCCGAAGACATCCCAGTCGGCGCCGAACAGGGCGAACCCGGCGACGCGCAGCACTCCCTCCTGGCGCTTGAGGAACGGCGCGTAGCCGGCTGCGGCCTCGACGAAGAGCCGGCGGTAGCGCCACTTGGCGAGCAGCGCGAAGCCGACCGCGGTGCCGCCGTCGAAGCCGGCGACATCGGCGACCGGAGTGAGCTCCAGGGTCTGCTCGGTGCGGCTCGGCAGCCGCAGCCGCAGGCTCGGTCCGGCGCGCAGGGCGATGTAGCTCTGCACCCAGAACTCCGCCCAGCCGGCGCCGCCGAGCGGCACTACGTAGGGGTTCAGGCCGCCGAGGCGGGTGCGGGTGAGGAAGTCCTGGTTCATCGCCCAGGCGGCGCGAACCTCGAGCCGCGGCGCCAGCGTCCAGGCGGGGCGGATCGTCGCCTCGACCGCGACGTGGGGGGCGACAAGCTGCAGCTCGGCGTCGGCGCCGGCGCGCACCCACAGGTGGCTTATCGGCGTCGCGTGCCCGAAGATCGCATCGGCGGTAAAAAGCGGCGTCGGACCGGGCGCCGGGACCGTCGCCTGCGGCAGCGCCGCGAACAGGTACAGGCGTGCCGCGCCGGCCACCCCCACATAGAGCCCGGACGGCAGATAACGGATATAGCCGCCCTCCCCGCCCAGGTAGCCCGCCCCCCACGCCCGCGACGGATCCGGGGCGCCGTCCCGCCACGGTGAGATGAGCAGGCCGGCGGCAAACGCCTCGACCCGCGCCGCCACCCAGTAGCGCCCGCGCGCAAGGTCCGGCGCGTAGCGCAGCTCCAGGGTGTCGGTGTAAAGCTGCAGCGACAGCGGCCCCTTGCGCAGCCCGAGGTCGGCGATGCCGAACGAGGTCGCCGACACCTCGCCCCCGAACATCGCCCGCCGCTCCCACGGCCCCCAGTCCTTGGCCGCCGCCGGCCGCGCCAGCCCGCTGCAGCCGACCG
>DAOMZC010000908.1:0-3107 GCA_035437965.1 Pseudomonadota bacterium | reverse complement strand
AGCCGAAGCCCTCGATTATGTTGCCGACTCCAACCAGGGAGCCGCCGGCGGTCGCGAACTCGGCCACCGGGAACGGCCGATCATGAGTGGATGCGTGCCAGACCGCCGGAACGAGCATCGAGACACCGGCAAACTGCAGCAAGTTGCCAGCGATGACGAGACCAATGCCGAGGTTACGCCGCTCGATCGCCCGGTGCAGCTGCTCCTCTGGAGTCGGGGGGCGGAAGAACGGGGGGGGCAGAGAGGGGTCCAGGGGCGGCCGGGGGGGGGGCAGCGCGACCTCCGGTGCGGGGGCGGGCGCGACGCTCGCCGGCGGCGAGACTGCGCCTTCTACGTAGGGCGGCGGGGCGGCGCCGTTTACGTAGGGCGGCGGGGCTCCGTTCCACACCGGCGGGGCGCTCTGCTGGGGCGGCGGCGCTTCCGGCTCGGACTCGGCGCGGGCAGCGCCTCCCGCGGTGACGATCAGGAGCATCACGGCAGAGCAGGGCAGGCGACGGATTAGCATGGGACCTCCAAGCGGCGAAAAAAGCAACCTGCGTGCCATCCCAAGGCAGGCAGGGCGTCGACCCGAGGATGAGCCCGCGCGAACGGGGCTCGCGCGACCCGGCGCCGGTGATGAATTTTTGAAAGCGGACTGGCCACCCAGCGACATCGGTTGCAGCAGCGATGAGTATAGCCTGCGAGGCTCACGGCGGCGCGCCGGCGACCAGGCGGCCGCGGTAGATGACCCTGGCGATGCGGCGGGTGTTGCTGATGTCATCAACGGGAGAGCCGTCAAGCACGAGCAGGTTGGCCGGCAGCCCCGCGCCGACCCCCCACTGGATGCCGAGGAATTCGGCCGCCCGGGTGGTCGCCGCCCGCAGCGTATCCCACGGCGAGAGCCCGGCTTCCGCCATGAGCTCCAGCTCGCGATGGGTGGAGTACCCCTGGAACGTGCCCAGGTTCCCGGTGTCCGAGCCGGCGAGGAACGTCACGTGGGCATCGCGCAGCTTGCGCAGCGACACGAAATCGTTGGCCACGCAGTCGGACTGCTGCCACCTGACCCAGCGCTTCGCCTTGTCGCTGTACTGCTCGCGCTGCCGGTACTGCTGGCGCAGCGCCGGCGTGGTCACCTGCGCCAGCAGCGGATCATCAAGGAGCGCCGGCGTCTTGCTGAGCCGCCCGATCTCACACTGCACCGCCAGGGTCGGCAGGAGCAGGGTGTGGCGCGCCGCCATCAGCCGCACCAGCTCGTCGGGGATCACCGCCGAGTCCTGGAAGTGGGTGATCACCGTGGCCCCCGCCTCGACCGCGGCGCGCGCCTCCTCCCAGGTGTTGATGTGCACGACGGTCTTGATTCCCAGCTTGCTCGCCTCGCTCAGCGTCGCGCCGAACGACGGCGAGTCAAAGGGAATGACCTTGAGGACATCGGGGCGCCAGCCCGCCTGCCGGCGCACCAGCGCCCGGTCCTCGGCGGCGCTCTGCGACCGCCCCGATAGAAAGATCACGGCCGCCACCCGCAGGCCCGGATAGTTGATGGCGCCGCGCAGCTTGTCGCGCAGGGGAAAGCTGACGCTCGGATTGGGGGCCAGGTCGAGCATGTCCATGAGCCCCGTGCGCAGGACGAGCTGCATCGTCGCCTCGATGCCCGGATCCTCGGCCGCGACCTCGGTGGGCGAGGGGTTGCCCTCCAGGTGCACGTGCAGATCGATGAGCCCCGGCATCACGAACTTGCCGCGCACGTCGAGGGTGCGGCCCGCGCAGCCGGCGCCCGCCTCGGATCCGACCCGGGCGATGCGGTCGCCTTCGATCACCACGTCGGCGCGGCTGACGCTCTTCTGCGTCGGGTCGACGACCTGGCCGCCCACAAGACACAGCGTCGCGGTGCTGCCGGCCGGCGGTGCGGCGTACGCCCCTAGGCCCGAGCCAGCGACCGGACCGGCCAGGCCGAGGCCGAGGCCGGCGAGCCTGGCCAGCCACCGCGCGGCACGCGGACGCCGGGGACCGCCAGCCGCGGCGATCTTGCCTGGGATTTCCTCGCTCCCCATCGAAGCCCCTTTCGTCGTCCGGGTGCGGCCGCACTCTCCCGCGCGCGACCAAGAGCCGACCGATGCCGTCAGGTCGGGCGCCGCCTGCCGTGCAGCAAGCGTACACTGAGGGACGGCGGCCTGGGCACCGCCTTGCATAACAATCCGCGCTCGCTAGCCTTTAGCGAAGGAGGCGCCCATGAGCGAAAAGGACCTCGCGTCCGCTGCTCCCCCGGCCCCGAGCGCCGCTCGGCCGAGCTACTTTCTCACCCGCCTCCTCTTTCTGCGCCTGCTCGGGGGCATCTACTTCGTCGCCTTCCTGGGCCTTATCAAGCAGCTGCGGCCCCTCATCGGCCGCGACGGTCTCTTGCCGGCGCCCACCTTCCTCGCCCAGGTCGCCGCCGAGGCGGGGTCGCGCGCCGCCGGCTTCTGGACGCTGCCTTCGATCTTCTGGCTGAGCTGCAGCGACGGCTTCCTCCAGGGGTCGGCGTGGCTCGGCCTGGGCCTCGCGGCGGCGGTGGTCTTGGGCGCGACCAACGCGGTGCTGATGGCGGCCTTGTGGGCGCTTTACATGTCCTTTGTCCACATCGGACAGCTCTTCTACGGCTACGGCTGGGAGATCCTGCTGCTCGAGGCGGGCTTCCTGGCCATCTTCCTCTGTCCGCTGCGCAGCCTGCGGCCGCTGCCGGCCTCGCCGCCCTCGCCGGTGGTGCTGTGGCTCGTGCGCTGGACGCTGTTTCGCGTGATGCTGGGGGCCGGCCTCATCAAGCTGCGCGGCGACAGCTGCTGGCGCGAGCTCACCTGCCTCTTTTATCACTACGAGACACAGCCGCTGCCAAACCCCCTGTCATGGCTTCTCAACCAGGCGCCGCCGTGGCTGCACAAGCTGGGGGTGCTGTGGAATCACTTCATCGAGCTTGTCTGTCCGCTGGGACTGTTCGGGCCGCGACGCCTCGCCGCGGTCGCCGGGCTCCTGCAGATCGCGTTTCAGCTGACGCTCATCCTCAGCGGCAACCTCGCCTTCCTCAACTGGCTGACGCTGACGCTGGCCGTCGCGTGCTTTGATGATCAGGCGCTGGCGCGGGTGCTGCCGCGGCGCCT
>DAOMZC010000907.1:0-3112 GCA_035437965.1 Pseudomonadota bacterium | reverse complement strand
CACCAGGCCCGGGCGGCTGGCCCGGCGCGCCCGCCGCCGCGAGCAGCTTCTGCCCGAGCGCGCCCAGCTGCTGCGGCACCTTGGTCATGATCCAGCGGTTCCACGGCGACTCGGGGGTCACCCGCTCGCGATCGACAGGCACGTCGAAGTGGCCCTGGATGAACAGGTGCAGCCCGGACCGCTCGGCGGTGGGCAGGTAGCTGTAGACCGTCGCCGCCTCATCGGCGAGCGGCTGCGGCACGCCCTTTTCGTCGAGCAGCACCCCGACCATGACCCGGGTGCGATCGGCGCGGCCGGGGTCGCGGGCGCCGCCGTCGTAGACGAACTCGTCGTCGACCACCGCGTAGCGGCGCAGCCAGCCTTCCGGGCTCTGGCGGATCGCCACCTCGCAGCTCGGCGCCGACGCCGCGTCGCCGGACAGGGCCGGCTCCTCCTGCAGCGAGTAGCGCTCGCCGCGTCCCTCCCCTGCCGCCGCAGTCAGTACCAGATCGAGCACCGCGATGCTGCGCAGGGTCAGCAGCACGCACGGATCGAGCGCCTTGGCCTTGCGGTACAGCGCCCGCGCCGAGCGCACCGGGTCCTCGGGCTGGCGCAGCGGCAGGACCAGCAGGGTGCCGCCGTGCAAGAGCTCCGGCGCGACCTCGGGCGGGAGCTCGCTGGTGACCGCGGGCGGGCGGCGGCGCAGGGCGCGCGGGATCGACACGTCGGCGATCTCGAACTCGTAGACGTCGGAGTAGACCTGCGGCCGCTCGGTGACCTCGTAGACCGACTTGAAGCCGACGCCGAAAAAGCCGATCTGCTGCTTGCGCTTGGTGGTCTGCCCGATCGAGGTCACGCCCACCAGATCGCGCACATCGAACGGGTTGCCGTCGTGCCAGACCAGGATGCGGGTGCGATCGAAGACGACGCGGAAGGTGCGGGCGCTGGCATCCTCGGCGTTCTGCAGGAGCTCGATGAGGAAGTGCCCCGGGTCGGTGTAGACGCGGCGGGCCAGGAGCTCCTCGGCGTTGGCCTGCGAGACCGCCTTGGGCGCGTCGCCGAGGACGACGATCGCCTGCTGCGCCAGCTCGCGCCGCTCGGCATCGAAGCTCGCAAGGACCGCCGGGCCGCTCTGCGCCGCGCGGGCGCGCAGGGCGGCCAGCGCCCGCCCCGGCACGTGCAGGAGCAGCGACTGCGCAATCGCCACCGGCGCGGCGGCGGCAAGGAGCTGCCCGACCTGCTCCACCACCTGCTCGATCCACGGATCGCGCAGCTGCGGGAAGTGGTTCTTGAGCGCCCGATCGATGAGGCACAGCGTCGACAGCTTGCCGAGCGGCACCAGCTTCAGCGCCTGCAGCAGCGTCTCGCCGAGCAGCGCCCGGCCGGTGCGCAGCGGCAGCAGCGCCAAGAGCACGCGGTGCACCGCGGTCTCGGGCAGCTCGATGAGGAAGCGGGCGAACCAGGTCCGTCCCTCGGCGGTGGCGAGCAGGCGCGGCTCGCCGAGCAGCTGCTCGCACAGCCAGCACAGCGGCGCGTGATCGCGGGCGGCGGCGCACAGGGTAAGGAGCCCTCGCGGGTCGCGCTGGCTGCGCGCCGCGGCAAGCTCACGGAGCTGTAACTCCAAAGGCAGCGCGAGGAAATCCGCGTCGAGCATCCGCTTCCGATTATCGCACAGGCCGCGCCTTGGCCGGGCGCCGGTTTCGCTGCGCCGGCGCCGCCGGGCGCGCTAGGTCGGCGGCGCGAGGGACTGCGGATCGATGGCGCGCCGGACCTCGGCGAGGAGCTCCTCGACCGAGCGGCCGGCGGTCTGGATCGGCGGACGGATGACGATGCGCACCGGGTTATCGAGGTAGGTCTTCATGCCGCGGGTGGGCACGATCCGGCGGGTCCCCGACACGACGATGGGCAGGATCGGCCGCCCCGAGTCCCGGGCGAGGATGAAGCCGCCCTTTTTGAGCGGCCCGAGCTCGCCGCTGTGGCTGCGCGTCCCCTCGGGGGCGATCCAGATGAACGTCCCGCCGGCCATCGCCTTCTGGGCACGCTCGAGGCTGGCGATGGCGTGGGCGCGGTTGCCGCGGTTTATCGGGATAAACCCCGCCAGGCGCATCGCGCGGCCCCAGATGGGCACCCGGAACAGCTCCTCCTTGGCGACCATGCGCATGCGGAGGCTCTCGGGAATCGCCGCGTAGAGGACCGGAATGTCGCTCAGGCTCTGGTGGTTGGACATCACGATGCACGCCTGCTCGGGGATGTGCTCGTGACCGCTGACGGCGAGGCTGGTGCGGGTGATGCGGACCAGGGTCTCGGCCCAGTCGCGCAGCCGGGCGTCGCTGTGCTCGGGTCGCAGCGAGCCCACGGTCGCCGACAGGACGGTCGGCACCGAGATGCGCAGGGTGTGGTAGAAGCAGCGCAGCGTCAGCCCGACGCTGCCGCCGCGCGGCGGGCCGAGGGGGTCGTGGCCGCCGGGGCCAGTACTTTCAGAAGTCGCTGCCTGGTCTCCGCTGGGATTCACGCTCGGCTCCATGCCCGCTGAGCATATAGAGTTCGCCCGCCCCGGCACAAGGACGTCGTCGCTAGACGCTGGCGACGGGCGAGGGCTGGCCCGACGATCGGGCTAGCCGCCGGGCCGGATGACCAGGTTGTCGAAGTGCAGCTCGGTCTCCCAGTCGTCGAAGCCGAAGTAGGCGTGGCCCGGGCCCTCAAGCGGCGCCGGATCTTCCAGCTGCAGCGCCGGCTCACCGTCGATGAACCACTTCACGCTGCGGCCCTTGCGGGCAATCAGGTAGTGGTACTTCTTGCCCGGCATGACCGGGCGATCCTGACGGTGCTGGCGGTCGTGGCCGTGCTCTTCCAGCCGGCACAGGGCGGTGATCCGGTTCTTCCACCCGCCATGGATGAACACGTAGCCGCTGGAGGTGTATTCGAGCTCGGTGGCGAAGCTCTTGCCGTCGCCCCACGCCTCGACCTTGATGTCGCCGTCGTTGCTCATCGAGCGCACGTCGACTTCGATGACGGCGTCGCGCGGCAGCTCGCGGACGAGCCAGGCCGGGTGGTTGCGGGCGCCGCGTACCACGAGCTCGCCGTCGACGATACGATAGACTCCGGGCGGCGCCGTGACGCGCCAGTCCGGCCC
>DAOMZC010000906.1:0-3112 GCA_035437965.1 Pseudomonadota bacterium | reverse complement strand
AGTCCGAGCCCCCGACGCCGCCCCCGGGCACCACGCCCGGCGCGACGCCACCACCGGCCGCGCCGCGGACGGACGCGGAGCCAGCGCCGGCCGACGGACAGTCCGAGTCCGGCCCGGCGGATCCGTGCATGGTGGACGAGGTCTGCGGCAGGCTCGTCGACCAGGCGCGCAACCTGTCCAAGGCCAACCTGTACGAGGCGGCGCTGGTCGAGTACCAGAACGCCTACAGCCGCACCCGCTCGCCCGGGCTGCTGCTCAACATCGGCCGCATCCAGCAGCGGCTGAATCAGTACGAGTCCGCCATCAAGACCTATCGCAAGTATCTGCAGAGCGAAGACACCGTCCCCGAGAACCGCACCAAGGCCCAGAACTACCTACAGGAGTCCGAGAAGGCGCTCGCCGAGCTGCGGCGGCTGAATTCCCCCCAGCTGCCCGCGCATGACAAGCCGCCCATCTACAAGCGCTGGTGGTTCTGGACCCTGGTCGGCGGCGCCACCCTGGGCGCGGCGCTGGGCATCGGGTTCGGGGTGGCGGCGCGCGATCCGGATACCACCGGACTCACGCCTTATCGGCCGTTTGCGAACTGATTATCTGGCGTCCTTTGCGAGCGATTATCTGTCGTCCCTTTGCGAGTCGATTAGCTGAGATAGCGGAGGTTCTTATGCGGGCTCTATCGCCCTGTTTGCTGGCGCTGCTGCTGTTCACCGCGGCGTGCAGCGGTGAGGACCCGGGCGTCCTCGTCTCCATCGAGCTGTGGCCCGGCGGCGCCCGCGAGCTGCGGGTGCACGCGACCCTGAACGAGCTCTCCGCCGATCTCGATCCCATTCCCCCCGACCAGACCAAATTCTTGGTGCGAGTGGATTCGTCACTGCGCGGCGAGCTGGTGCTGGATGCGACGGTGCTCGACGGAGACCTGTGCAAGCTGGCGACCGGTCAGGTGAGCGTCATGCTGGGCGGCGCGCTGCACCCGACCCAGGAGCGCCTCCTGCGCCTGACCCTGATGCCGATTCCCAAGTGTACGGTGACGGTGCAGATCGATGAAGGCTCCGGCTCGGTGGCCAGCATGCCGGAGGGGATTACCGGCAGCGGCGCCGGCAAGTTCGCGGCGGACTTTGATCGGGGGACCATGGTGGCGATACTCCCGACGTTCAGCGCGCAGACAAGCTACGTGCTGTGGAGCGGCGACTGTCGGGGCAGTACGGACTGCGGTGTCATCGCCGACCGCCCGCGCCAGGTGCATGCGGTGTTCGCCCCGCAGATCTGCAACAAGGACCGCTTCTGCTGGCAAAATCCGCTGCCGCAGGGCGACCTGCTGCGCGCGGTCTGGCAGGACCCCAGCGGCCCCGCCTGGACGGTCGGTGAGCAGGGCACGGTCCTGCGCTGCAGCGGCTACTCCTGTGCTGCCATGGTGACCAACACAAACCAGCACCTGTGGAGCGTCTGGGCGCAAAAAAACGACGCCATCTGGGTCGTGGGCGATAACGGGACCCTGCTCAAGTGCAGCGAGAGCACAAGGTCCTGCAGCAGCGTCAGCGCGGGCACCACCGCGGCCCTCTACGATGTCTGGATCGACGGCAGCGGCATCGTGTTCGCCGTCGGCGAAAGGGGTACGGTGACGACCTGCAAGGTCGGCCAGAGTGCGTGCACCAGCACGCAGCTTCCGACCCCGCGCGACCTGAACTTCATCTGGGGCCGCGACCTCGTCGCCGGGGCCAGCATCTGGATCGCCGGCGACGGCGGCACGGTCTTCCAGGGAGACGGCGTAGCGGCCTGGAAGTCGCTCCCGACCAATACCAATTTCAACCTGCGCAGCCTCTCCGGAGACAGCTCCGGCCGCGTCACCGTCGTCGGCGATGCCGGTACCGTCCTGCTCTGCGTGGAGGCGCCGGTGCCGAGCTGCACGGCGCTGCCCCCGCTCTCGGGTCTGGAGGATCTGAGCAGCGTCTGGCAGCGCGCGACCGGCGAGTTCTGGGCCGTCGGGGCGCTGGGAACGGTCCTCAACTGTCCGCCGCCCGGCGGGGGCGCCTGCAGCATAATCCCGATGACCGGCGTGGACTTCCTGTGGGATGTGACCGAGACCAAGAGCGGCGACATCATCATCGTCGGCGACGGCGGCACCGTCTTTCAGTGCCGGGACAAGAAGTGCACGCTGGTTGCCTCGGGGCTGACCGGCTCCTTGCTGAGTCTGTCGGTGCCCTACCAGGACGAGCTGTGGGCGGTCGGGGACGGCGGCGCCATGGTGAAGTGCAACGGCGGCGCCTGCCGGGCGCTCTCTTCGTCGGCGGGGGACGCGTCGCTGTCCGGGATGCGCATCACCACCCCGAACGAGGCCTGGGCGGTGGGAACCGGGGGCAGCGTAATCCGCTGCACCGGCTCGGGCTGCGACCCCATCGCGTCGGGGACGCTGCGCAGCCTCACCGCCCTGTGGGGGAACGGCAAGGTGATCTGGACGGTGGGGCAGCTGGGCACCATCCTGCGCTGCTTCGGCCGGACCTGCAGCGAGTTCGACTCCACCGTGGCGAGCAGCTTCAGCGGCATCTGGGGCGACGCCGAGCAGATCTTCGCCGTCGGCGGTCCGGTCGGCGTGCTGTGCGACAAGAACGGCAGCTGCAGCGGCGCCCTGGCGCCGACCTCGGCGGTCGAGCAGCGCGCGGTGTGGGGCAGCCGCGATCACCTGTGGGTCGTCGCGGATCAGGGCGCCATGCTGCACTATCAGCGCGACGCCCGCGATCTGCCCGCCGAGGTCTCGCCCGGCGTCAGTACAACGAAGGGCCTGCGCAGCGTGTGGGTCAACAACCAGGGCGTGGCGTGGGCCGCTGGCGACGCCGGCGCGGTGGTGCGGTGCAATCCGGGGACCCCCGATACCTGCACCCCGATCACGACCGGGCTGAGCGAAAACTTCGTCAAAGTCCGCGGCGACCCCCAGGAAAATGCCTGGGTCCTGGGCTCCCTGGGCACGGTGTTAAAGTGCAGCGGCAGCGCCTGCAGCCCGGTCACCGCGCCGGCGGGCGGCGCGACCACGGACATCTGGTTCAACCCGAACGGCACCGCCTGGATAGTCGCCGCCAAAGGGGTCCTTGAGTGCCAGAGCGGCGCCGCGAGCTGCCGCCTG
>DAOMZC010000905.1:0-3116 GCA_035437965.1 Pseudomonadota bacterium | reverse complement strand
CGAGAAGCCCGCGGCGGCCGCCGAAAAGCCGCCCGAAAAACCCGCCGAAAAGCCCGACGAGCCCGACGAGCCGAACACCGACCCCTACCATCGCCTGCGCTGAGCGTGCCCGCCCGGCGCGCGCAGATCTTGCATGCCTCGGGTCGCTGGAGTATTGCTTCTGCATGGTAAATCACCGCTGCCGCGTCCTTGGGACCGACTCGCGCTGGCTGCTTGTCGGGCTGCTCGCGACGGTGAGCCTTGGCCTTGGGTGCCGCGATCTGGCCGCCAAGCGGGCGACCAAGAAGGACGCGGTGCTGGCCCAGGTCGATGACGTGGCAATCACGGTCGCGGAGTTCGAGGACCGCATCAACAGCCAGTCCCCCTACGTCCGGGCGCGCTACGCCTCGCTCGACCACAAAAAAGAGTTCCTCGACAACCTGGTCAAGTTCGAGGTGCTCGCCGCCGAGGCGCGCCGCCAGGGCCTGGACAAGGACCCCGAGGTCGTGCGGGCGATGAAGCAGGTGATGATCCAGAAGCTGCTCAAGCAGCAGATCGACCGCCTCAAGGCCGAGGACCTCCCCGACGCCGACATCCAGGCCTACTTCGACAGCCATCAGGAAGAGTACAACCGCCCGCCCGAGATCCGGGTCAGCATGATCCTGTGCCCCGACGAGGCGACCGCCAACAAGGTGCTCGCCGACCCGCGTAGCAAGGGCCTTGAGAACGCCGGCTTCCGCGAGCTCGTCACCCTGTACAGCACCGACCAGGAGACCAAAGAGCGCGGCGGCGACCTGCGCTTCTTCGACGCCCAGAACCGCGAGCTGCCGGCCGAGCTGGTCAGCGCCGCCTTCAAGCTGGTAAACATCGGCGACGTAAGCCCGGCGATCAAGCTGCAGCGGGGCTACGCCGTGCTCAAGCTGACCGGGCAGCGCCGCGCCCTCACCCGCACGCTGCCGGAGGTCGCCCAGCAGATCCGCGCCAAGCTGTTCCGCGAGCGCCGCCAGAAGCTGATGGACGACTACGAGCAGTCGGTGCGCAAGAAGCTGCGCATCGCGGTGAACGACGCCCGCCTCAGCCAGGTGCGCGTCGACCTCTCTAGCGCCGTCGGCGCCCCCGACGAGCTGCGCCCGCCCAAGGGCACCGGCGGCTACCATCCAGTCGGCCAGGACGCGCCGCAGGCCTCGCCCGCGCGCCCCAGCGGCCCGGTCGGTCCAGTCGGCCCGATCAGCCCGGCCCGGCCCGCCGCGCCGCCAAGCCCCAGCCCGGTCACCACCCCAAGAACCCCCTAACCGGAGCCAGAACCCAACATGCGACCCCGGATCCGCCTCTGCCTGTGCCGCGTGCTGCTTGCCGGTGCGACCCTTGGGGGTGCCGTCGCGCTCCCCGCCATCCCCGCGGCCCACGCGGCCACCGTCATCGACCGCATAGTTGCCGTGGTCAACGACGACATCATCCTGGAGTCCGAGGTGAACCAGTCCGCGGTGCTCAGCATGCGCGGCGAGCTCGGCGACCTCGATCTAGAGTCCGCCGAGGGCCAGCGCAAGTTCGAGGCGCACCGGCGCAAGACGCTCGACACCCTGATCGAAAAGCAGCTCATCACCCAGCAGGCCCGCGAGCTCAAGATCTACGTCTCTGAAGACGAGATGCGGCGCGCCCTTGAGGACGTCAAAAAGACCAACAACCTGACCGACTTCCAGTTCTCCGAGGCGCTCAAGCAGCAGGGCTTCACCCTCGACAGCTACCGCAAGACGCTGCGCCAGCAGCTGCTGGAGCTCAAGGTCATAAACCAGACGGTGCGCAGCCGCATCTCAGTCGGTGACGATGAGGTGCGGGCGTTCTACGCGCAGACGGTGCGCCAGGCGACCGGGGATCAGCTGCAGGTGCACATCCTGCAGATCCTCGTGCCGGTGGCGGCAAATGCGAGCGAGGCGGCGGTCAACGACAAGCGGCGCTTCGCCGGCAAGCTCGTCGAGCAGCTGCGCAGCGGGGCGGACTTCACGACCCTCGCCCAGCAGGCGGTCGCCGAGGGGGCGAGCAAGGGCGGCGGCGACATGGGCTGGGTGGCGCGCGGCGACCTGCCCGAGGAGCTGCGCGACACCGTGGCGAGCATGGACGCCGGCGACCTGCGCGGCCCGGTGCGCTCCGAGCGCGGCTTCCACATCCTGCAGCTCGTCGAGAAGAAGAACGCCGAGGTGCGCACCTTCGATGAGGTCAAAGAGAACCTCCGCCGCCAGCTCTACGACCAGCAGGTGGAAAAAGGCATCCAGAGCTGGACCAAGGAGCTGCACCGCAAGGCGCACATCGACGTCCGCCTATAAGCCGCAAGCCCGCAAGCCCGCAAGCAGTAGCCCGCCGCGCGCTCCGGCCGCGATAGAATAAGCCGCATGATCGAGTGGCTGTTCGTTTCCGGAGAGTATCCCCAGGATCTGAACCGGCGCCTGGCCAAGGTCTGGCGCGGGAGCGCCTGGGTGTCGGTGCTGCGCCTGACCGCCAAGGCGCGGCCGTGCACGGTCATCGAGCCCGAGGCGGTCACCGCGCTGCCGCGGCCCCGCTGGCCCGAGGTGCTCGCCGACTGGGCCGAGATCTACGAGGAGCCGCTGTTCCCCTCGCCCAGCCTGCCGGTCGCCGCCGAGGCGCTGTCCGAGACCGGCGCCGAGTCGCTTGCCCTGTTCGCCGACCTCGGCCACCCGCGCGGCGCCCGCAGCGGCATCGCCTGGTACCACAAAGGCGGGCTCACCGAGTTTGAGCAGGTGGGAAGTGCAGCGGTCGCCTGGCAGCCGGGGCAGCCGCTCGCCCGTCCGCGGGTGCACGACGCCCGCGCCCAGCTGGCGGCGCTCGGCCGCTCGCTCGCCGACACCCAGCGCGACGCCGGGCTCTACGAGCGGGTCGAGTCGAGCCGCGCCGCGACAACCGAGTCCATCCTCGCCCGCGCCCTGCTGCGCCTGACCGCCGCCGATCCGCCGCCCATAAACGAACTTGCCGAGGTCCTGCACCGCGGCGGCCGCTCGCGCATCACTCTGTAGAAAAAAGGAGTCGCTCCTGCGGACTCCTTTTTCCTCCCTCCCATCAAGAATCATTCCCTTTCAAGCCGCGCGCTCCGGCCGTCTTGCGCTCGCAATTCCGTTCACCATCCC
>DAOMZC010000904.1:0-3133 GCA_035437965.1 Pseudomonadota bacterium | reverse complement strand
GTCTGCCCGGCGCGGCGGAAGCGGACGCCGAGGTCACACCCGGGCGCGCCGCCGATGCGGCCCGCCCGCCCGCGGCCGGTGGGCCGACCAAGAAGCCCAAGGCCAGATCGGAGGCCAGGTCCGGGAGCGCGGCGCGCGGCGCGTCGAGCCCGGCGCTCGCCAGCCCGACCGCGGCGGGCAGACCGGGAGACGGCGGCAGACTCGGCGCCGCCTTCGGCGATGAAGCTCCCGCCGACGCGGAGCGCGGCGTATGAGGATCGCGGCGATCGATGTCGGGACCAACTCGTTCCACCTGCTCATCGGCCAGATCAATGCCGATGGTCAGGTGGTGCCGATCCACCGCGCCAAGGACATGGTGCGGCTCGGCGACTCGACGTTCTACGGCGGGGTCATCTCCCCCGAGGCGTTCCAGCGCTCGCTGGAGGCGCTGCGCGGCTTCAAGCGCCTCGCCGAGCGCCACCACTGCGACGCCATCATCGCTGCGGCGACCAGCGCGACCCGCGAGGCCGACAACGGCGGCGACTTCGTCCGCGCCGTGCGCGATGAGATCGGCATCGACGTCCAGGTCATCGGCGGCGACGAAGAGGCGCGGCTCATCTACCTGGGGGCGCGCTCGGTGCTGCCGCTGGCGGGGCGGCGGACGCTGCTCTGCGACATCGGCGGCGGCTCGGTCGAGCTGATGGTCTGCGACGGGCGCGAGCTGTACATCCAGCGCAGCCTGAAGCTTGGTGTGCTGCGCCTGCTGTCGCACCTCAAGGGCGATCCGCCGTCGCCGGAAGAGTGCCTGCGGCTGTCCGAGCTGTGCCACCGCGAGCTGGAAAAGGTCGCCGGCCCGATGCAGCGCATCGGCTTTGACTTTGTCTCGATGAGCTCGGGCACCGCGCGCGCCCTGAGCGAGCTCTGCCCCCAGGCGCCGCCCGGTCCGCGCCTGCCCGAGGCCGGCGGCAAGGACAAGGGCGACCGCAGTCGCAGCGTCCGCTTCACCGACATCTACGCCCTGGAGCAGCGCCTGTGCAGCGTGAGCAGCCCCGAGCGCGCCAAGCTGCCCGGCCTCGACGCGCGACGGGTCGACAGCATCGTCGCCGGCGCCATCCTCACCCGCTCGCTGCTCGAGGTCTTCCACGCCGACGCGTACATCCTGTGCGAGGCGGCGCTGCGCGAGGGCCTCATCTACGACTACGCGGCGAAAAACCGCCCCGGCATCCAGCTCGTCGACGAGTTCCCCGATCTGCGGCGCCGCTCGGTGGTGAGCCTGATGCGGCGGACCCAGGTTCGCACCGCCCACGCCGAGCAGGTGGCGCGCCTGGCGCTGGATCTTTTCCGTGGCCTGCGGACCCTGCACGGGCTGCCCAACTCTGACGGCGAGCTCCTGGAGTTCGCGGCGCTCCTGCACGACGTGGGCTTTTACATCGCCGCCGCCAAGCACCACAAGCACGGCCAGTACCTCATCGAGAACGTCGGCATGGGCGGCTTCACCGGCGACGAGATCGCGGTGCTCGCCCAGGCAGTGCGCTACCACCGCAAGGCGACCCCCAAGGAAGGGCACCTGCCGTTCATGCAGCTCAGCGAGCCGCAGCGCCGCAAGGTGCGGGTGATGGCGGCGCTTTTGCGCGTAGCCGATGGGCTGGATCGAACCAACCGCCAGCTCGTGCGCGGCGTGCGCTGCCGGGTGCTCGCCAAGGAGATCGAGCTCGTCCTCGCGGTCCGCCCCAGCCACGACGCCGGCGAAGAGCTGGAGCTTGAGCTGTGGTCGGCCCGCCGCAAAGCCGACCTTTTGAGCGAAGTATTTCGCCGCAAGGTCCGCTTTGTGGTAGAGGATGCGCCCGCCGTCGAACCCGCAGTCGAGCCCAGGGGGGACGGACAAAAGGAGCCGCTTTGAGAAAGCAGACCGCCCCAAGTCCCAAGGCCGCGCCGCCGGCCGCAAGCGCCCCGAGCGCGCCGATCGCCGCGCACGGGCCGAGCGCCCCGCTGACCATCGCCTGCCACGACCCGGCGACCCTGGAGCCGCTGGGGGAGGTGCCGGCGCTCAGCCGGGCCGAGGTGAAGGACCGCGTGCAGCGCGCGCAGAAGGCGCAGCGGGCCTGGGGGCAGACCTCGTTTGCCGAGCGGCGGCGGGTGCTGCGGCTGCTCCTTGACTATATCATCGAGCACCAAGCGAAGATCTGCAGGCTGTGCTCGCGCGACTCGGGCAAGACCCTGGCCGACGCCGCGATGGGCGAGATCTTCCCGGTCTGCGAGAAGCTCCGCTACCTCATCGACCACGGCGAGGCCGATCTGCGGCCCGAGGCGCGTCCGTCCGGCCTCCTTATGCACAAGGCGGCGCGGGTGGTCTACCAGCCGCTCGGGGTGGTCGGGGTCATCTGCCCGTGGAACTTCCCCTTCCACAATATTTTCTGTCCGACGGTCCCGGCGCTGTTTGCCGGTAACGCGGTGATCGCCAAGGTGTCCGAGTGGACCGCCTGGTCGGCCGCCGAGTTCCAGGCGATGTTCGACGCGGTGCTGGACCGCGCCGGCTACCCGCGCGACCTGGTGCAGATCATCACCGGCGATGGTGAGACCGGCAGCGCGCTGGTGACCTCGGGGGTGGAGAAGATCTTCTTTACCGGCTCGCCCGAGAACGGCCGGCGGGTGATGGCGGCGGCGTCCGAGACGCTGACACCGGTGGTGCTGGAGCTCGGGGGCAAGGACCCGATGATCGTCTGCGACGACGCCGACCTGCCGCAAGCGGTGGGGGCGGCGATGCTCGGGGTGTTCACCGCCTGCGGCCAGATGTGCGTGGCGGCCGAGCGGCTGTACGTCTTCTCCGGCATCTACGACCGTTTCGTCGCCGCGGTGGTCGAGCGGGCGCGCGCCCTGCGCCAGGGCCCGCCGGCGGCGGATCGCGGCGGCGACTTCGATGTCGGGGCGCTGACCATGCCACGCCAGCTCACCATCATCCAGCGCCAGGTCGACGACGCGGTGAGCAAGGGAGCGCGCCTCCTGTGCGGCGGCCGGCGCAACCCCGGCTACCCCGGCCAGTTCTACGAGCCGACGGTGCTGGCCGACTGCGACCACAGCATGGCGGTGGTGCGCGAGGAGGCCTTCGGCCCGGTCATGACCATCCTCCGGGTGGACTCTGAGGAGGAGGCGATCC
>DAOMZC010000903.1:0-3133 GCA_035437965.1 Pseudomonadota bacterium | reverse complement strand
GCGGCCTGTCGCGCTACCGGGTCGCCGACTTCGACGGCGCGCTGGCCGACCTGCAGAAGGCCACCGAGCTCGATCCCAAGTTCGGCCCCGCCTACAACGCCATCGGCCACCTGCAGCTGCGCCGCGACAAGCTCGAGGAGGCCACCCGCGCCTTCGACAAGTACGTCGAGGTCGCCCCCCGCGAGGCCAACGCCCACGACTCGCTGGCCATCCTCCACCTGCGCAAGGGGGAGGTCGGGGCGGCCGTCGACTCGGCGCGCAAGGCGCTGGAGCTCGACGGCAAGTTCCTCAAGGCGGCGGTGCGCCTGGGCGATGCGCTGCTGCTCCAGGGAAACCCCATCCTCGCCCGTAAAGCCTACGCGGCGCTCATGGCGTCCCCCGATCCGGCCGAGCACCACGACGGGGCCCTGCGCACCGCGCGCAGCCGGCTGCTCGAGGCGCCCGGCGCCCCCACCACCAAGCTGATCCTCGATGCCGAGAAGGACTACGCCGCCGAGGTCGAGGTCGCCCGCAAGCTCGACCGCCGCGCCGATCAGGTGGGGACCCTCCTGGAGCTGGCGCGCGTGCAGCTGGAGCGCGGCGCCGTGGCCGAGGCGGCCCGCTCGCTGCAGACGGCGCGCGAGGTAATCGACGGCAAGGACGGTAAAGACGCCAAGGCCGAGTCCGACGCCGCCAAGCCCGCCGAGTCGGCCGCCGCCAAGCCCGCCGCCGACAAAGAAAAGGCCGAGCGCGAGCGCCTGGACAAGGCCGCCCCGACGCTCACCGAGGACGAGAAGGCGCGCCTCCTGGCCGAGGCGATGGTGCTGCGGGCGCTGCTCCTGTCCACCATCGGCGAGCGCGAGCTGGCGCAGGAGCGGGCCGGGGAGCTGGAGAAGATGCTCCGCGGCTCGGCCGGCCTGCAGCGGGCGCGCGAGGTGCGGGGCGATCTGGCGGCCCGCGACGGCGATCGCCAGGCGGTGGTGAGCCTGCTGGAGCAGAGCCAGCGCCCGACCGCCAAGCTGGCCCTGGCGCTAGCCCTGGGCGGCGGCAAGCCCGGCGAGCAGATCGACTTCGCCAAGGCGCACAGCCTGATGGAGGAGCTCGGCAAGCGCAGCCTCAACGACCTGGAGACCGCCCTCACCCGCGGCCGCGCCCGCGCCTGGCTCAAGCAGAACCCCGAGAGCAAAGACAAGGCCGCCGCCAAGCCAGCCGACAAGTCGACGGACAAGAACGAAAAGATCGAGCTCTAGCCGGCCGCTCCCCGCCCCTTGGAGCGCCCCGGTCCCACCGACCGGCTCCCCCTCCTCCCAACCCCACCGGCCGGCTCCGCGACGACGGCCAGCCGCATCGATCCTTGGGGGTCCCCGCGCCTTGGCTCTCCCGATCCCTCCGGCCGGCTCCGCGACTACGGCCGGCTGGGTCGATCCTTGGGGGTCCCCGCGCTTTGGCTCGTCCCGATGCCTCCGGCCGGCTCCGCGACTACGGCCGGCTGGGTCGATCCTGAGGTCGCCCTCGCGCCTTCGAGCGGCCCCGGTCCCGCCGGGAGCAAGCGGGCGCCGCAGCCGGACTGCTCGCCAGCGTGCAACGGCTTGTCGGGCCGATTTTTAGCCTTGTCGGACCGGGCTCAAGCCTTCACGGACGGATTTTTGCCTTGTCGGGCCGGGTTTTCGCCCTCGTTTTCCGCATTTAAGGTCTTGGTCCCCACAAAAAGCGCTTGTCGCGCCCCCGGATCGGCCTCTTTTTCCATCCGACAAGCCTCAAACCGGGCCGACAAGCCTCCGGACCGAGCCGACAAGCCCGCCGCGCGTCCGACAAGCCTCCAGACCGGGCCGACAAGCCTCCAGATCGGGCCGACAAGCCTTCCCGCGCGTCCGACAAGCTCCAATCGAGCCGACAAGCCCGAGAACCTCGTAGCGCGGACCCCGCTGCGGCGGGAAAGGCTCGTTCCGGGCCCAGAGGTATGCCCCGTTACCGGCCGCCGGCGCGTCCTGGACAGGGCTCGCCCCTCGACGGCCCCTCCACGCCTCCGCTGGGAGCTTCAGTTGAGCGGCTTTACGGGGAGACGGCCTTGGCGACTACCGCTGGCAGGTCGAGGTCGTGGATCTCGACCTCGGTGCCGCCGCGGGCGAAGCCCTTGTGCTTGCGCAGGAGCGCCAGGCGGCCGCCGGCGGTGAGCGTCCAGCTGCTCGGGCGCTTGTTGCCGGGCAGGGTGCGCAGGCGCTGCGCCGGGCCGGGGGTGCCGCCGCTCAGCTCGACCGCGCACAGGTCGATGAGGTCGGGATCGGTGCGCCGCGCCGCCACCGCCTGCTCGTTGACCGGATCGACGGTGAGCGACAGGATCAGGAGCCCGGGGCGGGCCAGCTGGTAGTGCAGGGTCGCCGGGTCGTAGGTGCCGGCGGGGCGGGGCAGCGCGAGCGGGCTGCGGCTCTCGGCGGGGCCGTCGGCCTGGCCGCGGTCGAGGGCGGTGAGGAGCTCGAAGCGCTGGGCCTCGGGGTCGTGGGTGATCACCACGGACTCGCCGTGGCCGGTGCGCAGGCGGGCGAGCTCCAGGAGGGCCGCGGGCTCGGCGATCGGCCGCGAGCGGGTGAGCTTGCCCGAGGGCGCGTCGAGGAACGCCAGGAAGTCGGGCTGCCGGGCGTCCTTCTTCTTGTCGTAGAAGCCGTCGTGCTTGGCGACCAGGGTGAGGTAGTCGTCGAGGAAGTACAGCGGCATGGCGCTGCCGCGCTCGGTCTGGATGCGCGGCTCGCCCTCGCGCAGCTTGTAGACCTTCTGACCGAGCGGCTTGAGCGTCGCCGAGCTGACCGCCAGCACGCGGTATTCGCGCTTCTGCTCGGTCGGGCGGGTGATGGCGACGATCGCGGGGCCGCTGGCGGTGTGGGCGACGGTGATGTCGGTGGCGGAGCCGAGCGTGAGGGGCACGGCGCCGCGGCTGCGCAGGCTGTACAGGGCGCCGTTGACGACGCCGCCGGTCTCGGTGTCGCGGCTGACCACCAGCACGCGGTCGTCGGGCAGCAGGTACATCTTGAAGGTGGACAGCGGCAGGTTGGCGACCAGCTCCTGGCTGGTGCCGGGGGCGATGGTGAAGGGGGCGGCGGGCAGCGGCGCGGCCTTGCCCTTGCCCGGCGGGGCGGGCGGCGGCGCGGCGGGCGGCGGC
>DAOMZC010000902.1:0-3133 GCA_035437965.1 Pseudomonadota bacterium | reverse complement strand
TGTTGAGATCCGCAAACCCTGCTAATGGCGTCCGTGAACCGTGCTAGCGTCGCCAAGAGAGCCTGAACTCTGGACACCGACGTCTGTCTATCGCTTGCCGACGCCGGCTGAGGTAGGTCAACAGCTGGCCCATGTTGCGATGCTTGCGCACCGTCGACCTTGCCACCCAGCTCGATTCGCCTGGATGTTTGCCGCAGACGAATTCGTGCCCATGCAACCAATCAGCTGACCAGCATGGCGCCGTGACATCCAAGGGATTGAGGAACAGGCAGGAGTGGCAGAACGGGAGGTCCTGTCTACTCGGCAGGGGCCCCTGCGGGCCGAGCGCAGCGATGATTTCGTTGCTCACTCGGGCAAGCCTTGCCAGAACCTCGCAGTCCCCTCCCCTGGGCGCTCGCACCTCAAGCCACGAGAGTTGCTCGTCGGCGAAGATCTCCGTCACTCCCGCCGATGACGCCAGTTCGTCGACCGTCAATCGATAGCGCGATGCCATGCGGCCGAACCAGCTTCCAAAGGCCTCGCCTTCAAACGGTCGATGCGCCACAGGCCAGGGTCGATCAAGACGGCCGATTTGCCACATGCTCAAGATGCCCCAGGGTGATGCGCTCGCTGCCGTCTCGGATGGCGGCCTCGGCCGCATCGTTGAGCAGCCGCGAGACCTCGCCAAGCAGCCCACCGCTGGCCGCACTCAGGTACTGCACCAGTGGGCGCTGGGTCAGCTCTGATGGCCGCTTCAGCGGCAGTGCCGCCTCGAACGCGGCCAGGAGGCGGCGGAACTCCTCGCTCTCGCTCCAGCGGGGCAACTCCAGCGGCGTGAAGCGGCTGTGGATCTGGGCGTCGCTTTGGAACGCCACCGGCGCCTCGCTCGTGCCGACCGCAACAATGGCCATCCTGAGCTCGTTGGAGAGGTACTTCAGCAAGTTCAGCGAGCCGCGCTGCTCCCGTGCGCTGCCAGCCAGCAGGTGGTGCACCTCGTCGACGATCAACAGCCGCGGCCCAATTCGGCGCAGGATGTCGCAAGCCACTTGCTCCAGGCTCGCCAAGGTCGAGTTGGGGCCTTGGGGTACCCCCACTGCCGTCAGCAAAGCCCGGTAGAAGCGCCGCTGATCGGGCGACGGCGGCATCTGCAGGCTGATCACGGGTCTGTGCTCGACGCCGCGCACAGCGTCGAAGGCAGGCGGATGTTCACGAAGGAACTTGGCCACGATCAGCGTCTTGCCGATGTTGGACGGACCGTGCAGCAGCATGCAGGGCATGCGTTCTCGCTGCGGGGTGTCCAGGAGCCGTTGCAGGCGTTGCAGCGCCTGCGTCGCACGTGGGTAGTCGATCCAGCGGTCTGTCCGCAACGCCCGCACCCGCTGCTCGTCGTCGAGGTCGAGCATCTGCCTCGCTGCGGGATGAAGGTGGGAGCGCTCGCGCACGATCACTTCCAGATCTCCACGGCGTAGGGTGTCACCGGTTTGCTGTAGTCCACTTCCGTCGGCTGCCCAGAATCGCGGGTCTGAAGTTCAGTCGAAGGCGCCGCTGGTGGTGCCTTCGAGTTGCGGCGCGCCCGGCGTGCCGATCGCTCGGCTTGCTCCACGATCTGTCGTTGCGAACCGATGGCGCGGAAGACATGCTCTTCGGACACCCGGGGCTCATGCGCCGCCCTGAGGGCTCGCACGGCGGCACGCTGCTCCCACAGCGTGATGCGAGGGCGCCGCAGGTCGGCGTAGTTCGCCTGCACATAGTTGCGCCCGTCGGCGCTGACGAAGATCCTCGACAGGTCCTCGGGGTGGTAGCGCACCCTCACCCTCTGCCGCTGTTCGCGCCAGACGACGAACACGGGGTTCCAGTAGCGGATGTAGAAAATGGTCAGGCCATCGGCCTGGATCGAGCGGTGGGCCAGCGGCATGAAGTTGATCAGCAGCTTCATGGCCTCGTCGGGCCCAGGCGCCAGTTGGCGTGGGGCACGCTGTTCAACCAGTGACTGCCATACCGCGAAGGGGGTGGAGCGGAACAGGCCCCGATGCTCGCTGTGGTGGTAGCGCTCGCCGACTTCGAGGGCCAGCCAACGCTCGAATTCCTCCAAGGTCAGACAGGCGCGTTGTTCGGGCTTGCGCGCCTTGCGGCCACGCGGCGAGTTGCCGGTGGCGCCAGGCAGACCCTTCAGCCGCTGCATCAGCGTGCGGTTCATGCGCTCGATGTGGCCGCCATAGTTCGGGCGGCCGACCGGCCGGTGGTCGAGCTCGATGCCGTACTGAGCGCAGCCCAGGCGAAGGGCGCGGCTGCGGAACTCAGCCGCGTTGTCCAGGTGCAGCCGTTGCGGCAGGCCGGCCATCGGCCAGTCGATCTGCAGCCCCAGGTGAGCCAGCCAGGCCGCCTTGGGCTGGACGATGCGGCTGACCAGGAGGGCCACGGTGCCAGCACCGGGCCGCTCCATGCCGATGAAGAAGGCCGGGACCGTGCGCGTGGCCAGATCGATGGCCACCGACAGCCAGGGGCGGCCGATGACCTTGCGGGTGAAGCGGTCGACGATGAGGACGTCGGCCTGGGTGTGGTCGATCTGCACGATCTCCAACGGCCAGTCCGCTCCGAAGCTGCCGGGCGCGATTGCTGCGCCTGGGAGAGAGGCCAGTTGCTGGAGTTCCTGGCCGCGGTGCGAACGCAGCCTGCGCGCCACCGTGTTGCGTGACGGCGCCACGAGACCATGTTCCGTGCAGCGCCGGCGAACCTCGTTGAAGGCGTCCAGCACGGGGTGTGCGAGCTCGCGCTGCCGCGGGACCCACTGGTCAACGACCGACCAAACGATCGCCTCGACCGCAGGCGCCAGCCGCCAGGGTTCGCCGCGGCGGCCTCCCGCGTCCGGCACCAGCGCAGACGTTCTCGGATCCGCCAGAAATCGAGCGCGAAGGCGATAGACCGTGGTCCAGTGGACACCCAGCAGTTGGCCCGCGCGCTCGGCCTGCTCGCGTCTCATGGGACCTCGGCCTAGCGGCCTCAGCACGCGAGCGATCTGGACTTCACGTTCGCCGATCTCACGGGGCGACTGCATCCGTTCACCTCACAAATGCGCCAGTAGCATGCTTCATGGACACGCCAGATGCAATAGCGAGGTTCGTGGACTCGGTGTCGCGTGTTGTGGTCAACTCGC
>DAOMZC010000901.1:0-3134 GCA_035437965.1 Pseudomonadota bacterium | reverse complement strand
CCGGCGGCGCGGGTGGCGCTGGAGACCCTGGTCAAGGGCCGCCTGCTCGTCGCCCGCGACACCCCGGAGGGCGCCGCCTACGAGGTCGCGCACGAGGCGCTCATCAAGGGCTGGGACACGCTGCGCCGCTGGCTGGAGGAGTTCGCCGAGAGCCGGGCGGCGCGCCAGCGCCTGGAAGCAGCGGCCGCGGAGTGGCGGCGCCTGGGCCGGGTCAAGGAGGCGCTGTGGGGCGGCCGGCAGCTCGCCGAGGCCGCCATCCTCGACGCGGTGGACATCGGCCCGCGCGAGGCGGAGTTCCTCGCCGCCTCGCGCAATCGGGCGCAGCGCCGGCGGCACGTGCGCAACGCGGCGCTCCTGGCGATACCGCTGGCGCTCTTGTCGCTGTACGGGGCGGTGCAGTACATCGCCCATCAGGAGCTGCGCCGCCGCGTCGCCGCCTACCTCCAGCAGGGCAGCCAGCAGCTCGGCGAGGCGCGCCGCCGCAACGCCGAGATCGAGCAGCTGCGGCACGACGCGTTCACCGCCTTCGACTCCTACCACCAGATAGACGGCGAGGCGCTGTGGCAGCAGGTGCTGACCGACTCGCAGGAAGCGGATCGCGCCTACGGCCGCGCCAGTCAGACCTTCGAAGCCGCGCTCACCGCCGATAGCAACAGCGCCGAGGCGCGCGCCCTGCTGGCCGACTCGCTGCTTGAGCGGGCGCTCGGGGCCGAGCGCGACTACCGCACCTCGCAGCTGGAGGATCTGCTGCAGCGGCTCGCCCTGTACGATAAAAGCGGTGAGCGGCGCCGTCGCTGGTCGGCGCCGGGCCGGGTCCTTTTGACCTCCACCCCGCCGGGAGCGCAGGTCACGGTGGTGCGCTACGACCGCGACCCGCACGGGCGGGTCCTGACCGGCCCGGTGCGCGCGCTCGGCGCCACCCCGATCGCCAAGCTGGAGCTGACTCCGGGGTCCTATCTTTTCACCTTCCAGCTGCCCGCCCACGCCGAGGTCCGCTATCCG
This sequence comes from Pseudomonadota bacterium, assembly GCA_035437965.1. Taxonomy (GTDB): domain Bacteria; phylum Myxococcota_A; class Polyangia; order Palsa-1104; family JAEUJZ01; genus CALFML01. The sequence continues at coordinate 2,132 of DAOMZC010000901.1, read as the reverse complement.
CTGGTCATCGAGCGGGCGAGCGAGAACTCGATCGCCGTGCCGCTGCCGCCCGCCGCCGCGATTCCCGATGGGTTCGTCTTCATCCCGCCCGGTCCGTTCCAGTTCGGCACCGCCGGCGACGAGGCGCTGCGCAAGACCTTCCTATCGACGGTGCCGATCCACGAAGTGCAGCTCGGCGGCTACCTCATCGCCCGCACCGAGACCACTTACGGGGAGTGGCTGGAGTACCTCAAGGGGCTGCCGCCGGCCGAGCGCGGGCGGGTGAGCGCCAAGGTCGGCAAGGGCAGCCTCTCGGGCGCCGTCGAGCTCAGCGAGCTGCCCGGCGAGTCCTGGCAGCTGATGCTGCAGCCGGCCAGCCAGGCGTTCATCGCCAAGGTCGGCCAGAAGATCATCTACAGCGCCCGCAAGGTCCGCCGCGAGCAGGACTGGCTGCGCATGCCCGTCGGCGGCGTGACGTTCGACGACGCCCAGGCCTACGCCGCCTGGCTCGCCAGCACCGGCAAGCTCCCCGGGGCCCGCCTGTGCAACGAGATGGAGTGGGAGCGCGCCGCCCGCGGCGCCGACAGCCGCGAGTGGGCGCACGGCGACAACCTGCTGCCCACCGACGCCAACTACGACGAGACCTACGGCAAGGACCTGCAGGCCATGGGCCCCGACGAGGTCGGCAGCTACCCGGCCTCGCGCAGCCCGTTCGGCGTCGACGATCTGATCGGCAACGTCTTCGAGTGGACGAGCTCGCGCCTCAACAAGGGCGAGCCGGTGGTGCGCAGCGGCGGCTACTTCTTCTCGGCGATCGCCCAGCGGAGCACCAACCGCAACCCGTTCGATCGCACCTTCCGCGACCCTGGCGTCGGTATTCGCATCTGCGCGACCTGGCCGCCCGCCCCAACTCCGTAAATTCAGAGCGCTCTATTGCAGGGTACAACTGACCCCAGATGTGGGGCCAATATACCCTATTAGTCATCAATATGTCGTGTAATCCCGCGTGGTTATGCGCTGGCAGCGATGTCACCAATTTGATTTGTTAGTCTTGATATTAGGGACTTTCGCATTAAGAAAAATCACCCGCCAGGCAGGAAGAGAAGTGATAGTCCCGTCGGAAATTTTGGATTGTGGTCGCTTAGAGAGGAAGTCACTAATGCAGAAGCTGAACATTTTTTCTGTTTTCGCACCTTTGGTCTTCACAGCGGCCTGCGGCGACGCGGTGCAGGTATCCGAAGTAAATAATTTTTGGCAGGAAGCCATCGTCGATAATGGGATTAATCTCAACGGGATCAATCTCAACGGGATCAACCTCAATGGGATCAACCTCAACGGGATCAATCTCAACGGGATCAACCTCAATGGGATCAACCTCAACGGGGCGAGCCTGAGCAGCGCCAGCATCGGCGAGAACAACGCCCTCGGCGGCAGCCTGACGGCGGTGAGAGCGAGCGACGGCAGCCAGCTTACCGACGTCCAGCTTGGGGGAGCCATGCTGACCGGCCAGCTGTCAAACTCCGCCGCGCTCGCCCTGCGCATCGACAGCGTCACCTGGAGCGACGCCGACCACGTCTACCTGTACAACGTCTCGATGCGCGGCGACAGCGGCTGGGCCCCGCTGTGCGGCAAGGCCAACGGCGTGGTCGTCCCGGCGATCCCCACCCCCGGCCAGTGGAGCGCGGCGACCGGTACGCACATCGACGACCCGAACCTGTTCACCTTTGCCTGCGTGAACGCCGCGGTGGGCAAGTGCATTCTGTGGGGCTATCAGCCGTGGTCGACCAAGAACGAGTGCAAAGGGAGCAAGTGCCGCACCCAGGCCCTGGACCCCTGGCTGCAGGCGTGCACCCGGATGGTCCGCGCCGACTACTGCGGCGACGGCTCGACGCACACTCGCAACGGCACCCTCATCGATGTCTGGGACTCCCTGGGCATCCAAAACCGCGTCAAGAGCTCCCTGTCGATGGAAGCGGAGTGGGCGCAAGACGGCGGGCACTGCATCGTCCACACGCGCTGGATCCAGTCGCAGCCGTCGAGCAGCGCGCCGCCCGACCCGGTCTACGTCATGCGCACCTGTCCCAGCCGCATGCGCGGCTTCGGTGACGAGGAGTGCGGCCGCGACTCCAGCTTCTCGACCGACAAGGGTATCG
>DAOMZC010000900.1:0-3135 GCA_035437965.1 Pseudomonadota bacterium | reverse complement strand
AGCGGCAGGCTGTAGATGTCGAGCTCCCCGCCGCGCGAGCAGGTGGTGATGAGCTGGCCGGCGGTCGGCGTCGGGTACTGGCAGTTCCACCCCGAGTCGGTGAGCTGCTCGGGGAAGGCGCTCGCAGCGTGCGCCGGGGCGTCGTCGCGCTCCCCCGGAAACGGCACCCGGAACAGCACGCCGTTGTCGCTGGCGTCAATCGTCCCGTCGCGGTTGGAGTCATTGAAGAACTGGGTAAAGTACAGGCTGCGCCCGTCGAGCGAGAAGGTCGGCTGCCCGGTCTGGCCGGGCAGATCGAGCTGCAGCGACTGCGGCGGGCGGCCCGGGTAATCGGTGCGCACCACCTCGAGCCGCTGGGCGGCGCGGGCGGCGAAGCCGGGCCCGACCCGCTCGACGTAGCGCTCGACCGGCACGTACACCAGCCAGCGCCCGTCGGGCGAGATCGCCGGGTTTATCAGGTTGCGGTCGAGCAGCGGCCGCGTGGTGAGCCGCCCGTCGACAGTCACCCGCAGCAGGCGCAGGTTGCCCTGCAGCGACGGCCGGCTCACCAGGGCAATCTCGCGCGGGCCCATCCACTGCGCCTCCACCGCGCGCGCGCCGTCGCTGAGGCAGCGGCGCTGCCCCTTCTGCAGGTCGCGTACGCACAGCTGCCCGACCGCGTCATCGCGGAACGAGATGTACAAGAGCAGCCGTCCGTCCGGGCTCAGCCGCGCCCACGAGACATCGGCGCCCTCGTCGAACAGCAGCGTCGGCTGCCCGGCCTCCACGTCCTGGTGGTAGACCTCGCGGATGGTGTTGCGGTTGGACAGGAAGTAAAGCTCCTTGCCGTCCGGGGCCAGCTGGCCGAGGAACTGGTCGGCGACGCCGATGGTCAGCTGCTCGGGCTGACGGATGCCGCCCAGGTCGTCCTGCGCCCACGCCGACCCCAGGATCCCCAGCAGCAGCACCGGCGGCGCCGCCTGGCGCAGCCTCAGCACGGCTTGGACTCCCACTTGCCGTCCTCCTGCTGCTCCCGGCCGCCGCACACCACGCCGCGCGGGTGGGCCGCCCGCCACGCCCGTCGCAGCTCGGCCGGCGGGGTCGCGGGCTGGCGGGCCTGCAGGTAGCGCCACAGCTGCTGGCGCGCCTGGTTGGTGCGCTCCAGCAGCTTGACCGCCAGCGCGCGATCGGCGGCGCCGCGGCAGGACTCGCTGGTGTCGACCAGCGTCCCGTCGCGCGCCTCGCCGATGCAGCTCTGCTTGAGCAGGGCGTCCACCTGATCGGCGTCGGTCATGTCGGTGTTGTCGACGAGCGGCGGCTGGCGGATGCCGAGCGCCTGCAGCTGGTCGGGGGTGAGCGGCACCGGCCGCGCCGCCAGGCCCGAGTGCATGAGGCGGCCCTCCAGCTCGGGGAACGAGCCGGCCGCCTGCTGCTCCAGCGCGGTGGCGCGGTCGACGAGCACGATCTCGGGGGCCTTGATGCAGCCGGCCGCGACGCAGAGGACGAAGCAGGCGAGGAAGCGGTTCATGGACCTTTGTTCTCCGGTTCAGCAGGTCGCGCCAGCACCCGGTCGATGATCGGGCCGGTCGGGATGCCGCGCAGCTCGTTGATCCGCACCACGCTCGCCAGGCCCCCCAGGGTGATGCGGGCGGCGGCGAAGCCGTGATCGAAGGACAGCCGCACCCGGTCGGGGTAGCCCAGCGACAGGGCGCTGCGCACGCGGTTGACCGCGGCGTCGGCGTGGTGCGGGTCGTGCAGGTCCAAGAGGGCCAGCAGGTGGCGCCGCCCGATGTGCAGGATCTCGGCGCGACCGTCGATGCTCCGCTCGCGGGCCGAGATGACCACCGCGGTGTTGCCGTCGAACCGCTCGCCGGTCGAGCCCTTGAGGTTGCTGGCGCGCAGGTGCAGCTGGATGGCGGCGTCTTTCTCCCCCCAGTCGAGCAAGCACTGGCCGGTGAGCCGCCCCTCCAAGAGGCCCATCTCGAGCTGGCTCAGCGCCACGACGTTGTTCTCGATCTGCAGGTTGCCGGCGATCGGCCCGACGGTGAGCAGCGGCGTCTTGAGGCGCGCGACGGAGATGAAGCTGCGCCGGCTGAGCAGCGGGTGCTGGTCGGAGAAGCGCAGCTCGGCGTAGGCGTTGCGCATCGCGTCGCGCAGCAGCCGCACGCCGCGGCGGTCGAGGAGCAGATCGACCGAGATCGGCACCTCGCCATCGAACGACTCGACGGCGAGGCCGCGGCCGGGCAGGCGGACGGTGCCGTCGGTCACCCGCAGCCCCGCCAGGGCGTGGAACAGCGACAGGTTGCCCGACTCCAGGCGCAGCGACAGCGACGCCGTCCCCTGCCCCGTGTACTCGGCGGGGAGGTTCCACAGCTGGGCCAGGTTCTGCTCCAGGGTGCCGCGCAGCGACAGGCTCCGCCGCTCATCGCCGAGCTCGAGGCCGCCGCGCAGCTTGAGCGTGGTGCCGCCGGCGGGGTTTAACAGCTGAAGGGAGGAGATTCGCACGACCCCCTCGCGGCTGCGGCGGGCCTGCAGCACGAGCTTGACGTCCCCGACCGCGTACCCGGGCGCGAAGCTCTGCCGGAGCGACCCCAGGCTCAGCTCGTGCGTCAGCTCGCCCTCCCCCTGCGCCAGATCGCCGGTGACCGTCAGGTTCAGCAGATCGTGCACGCGGGCGACGTCGAGCTGGTGGTGGGCCAGGGCGACGTGCAGCTCGGGGAAGCTGAGGTCACCGCGCACGATGCGGCGGTCTCCGTCGGTGCGTAGGCCCACAAGGAGGGTCAGGGCGGGCGACTGGACGGCGCGGTTGCCGTCGGTCCAGCGCAGGCCGGTGGCGCGCAGATCGAGGCTGCCGTCGATGCCGAGGAGGGCGAGCGGGCGGGTGGTGAAGCTCGGGATGCCGCCGGGGCTGACCTTGTCGACCAGCCCGGCCACGGTGCCGCGACCGCCCAGGCCCAGCCCCAGCCCGCCGAGCTCGAAGCCCAGCAGCGCCCGCGTCCCCGTCAGCAAGGGCCGCAGCGGTGACAGCCGCGCGAGGTGGGCATCGAAGTCATAGGACACCGCCCGCCGGGCGCGATCGAAGCCGAGCGTCGCGGTCAGCTTGACCTCGGGGCCCGCCGGGGCCTCGGCGCCGAGCTGAATGCGCAGGCTCGGGGC
>DAOMZC010000899.1:0-3136 GCA_035437965.1 Pseudomonadota bacterium | reverse complement strand
ACGTACCGCAAGGTCTGCAGCCGGATCCGCAGCGGCTCGGCTGTCCGGCTCCGGATCGCGATGGCGACACGGTGCCCGATGCTGTCGATGCCTGTCCGGACAAGCCGGGCGCGCCGAGTCCCAACCCCAAGAAGAACGGCTGTCCGGGTCTGGTCGAGATCCAGGGGGGTCTCATCAAGATCTACAAGAAGGTCTACTTCAAGCTGAACAAGGCTGACATCGATGCTCGCAGTAACGAGCTCCTGGCCTCGGTGGCGCACACCCTGACGGTGACGCCGGCGATCAAGAAGGTCGAGGTCGCGGGCTTTGCCGACGACACCGGCGATCGGGTGTTCAACCAGGATCTGACCGAGCGGCGCTCGCAGAGCGTGGTGCTGTGGCTGACCGCGCACGGCGTGGCGGCGGAGCGGCTTTACGGCAAGGGCTACGGGGCGGTGCCGATCGACAAGACGCTGAGCAAGAAGGAGCAGGCCAAGGTGCGCGAGTTCAACCGGCGGGTCGAGTTCCGCATCGTCGATCCGCCGCAGCCGGCCGCGCCGCCGGCAGCGAGTCCGCCGCCGGCTCCCGCTCCGGCAGCGGCGAAGCCGGCGGCAGCGGCGGCCGGGGTCAAGAAGAAGGCTCCGGTGGCGCCGGCCAAGGCCAAGGCGCCCGCGCCTGCCAAGAAGCCGGCTCCCGCGGCAGCGCCGTAGCTAGGCGCGCTCGAAGTGCAAGAGGTGCTCGTAACGGGGGGGGAGCTCGGCGTGCGAGCGCAGGTAGTGCGGACGCTCGGCGGCGGCGCGGGCGACCAGGGTTAGGCGGGCGGCGGCGGCGGCGCGGAGCAGCGGCTCGGCGCCGTCGATGAACTGGTCGCCGACCACCGAGTCGCCGACCAGCACATAGAGCCGGCCGGTCGGCTTGAGCAGCCGCGCCACGGCGTCCACCCAGGCGCTGCAGTCGGCCTGGTGGCGGCGCGCCAGCTCGGGCAGCGGCAGCGCCTCGCCGTGGCGGCGGGCGGCCATCTCGCCGCGCTCGATCGGTGTCGGGTCGATGCCGAGCCAGGCGTAGCGCCGCGCGTGGTGGGCGGCGTAGTCGTAGGTGCCCAGGTAGGGCGGCGAGGTGATGACGCGATCGAGGCTGCCCGCCCACAGGCCGAGCGTCGCGTGGCGATCGCGGGGATCGGAGCCGAGCGCCACTCGCGCATCGGCCACCGCGAGCAGCGGCGGCGGCGGCGGTGGGCTGGGCAGGCGCTGCCACAGCGCGGCGTGCAGGCGGCAGACCTCCTCGGCCTTGCGCACGAACCAGCGCGTCGGCAGCCCCTTGCCGAGGTGGCGGGCGGGCGCGACCTCGCCGGGGCGCGACTCGGCGCGCTGGGTCGACAGCTTGATGATCAGCGACGACAGGATGAGCAGCAGCGCCTCGCCGAGCGGCGCATCGCTGCGCACCACCTGCTCCAGCTCTTCGCGCAGGCCGCAGAGCTCCAGGTAGACGTGGGGGGCGTAAAAGGCGGGCTCGTCCCACTGCTGGCGCGGGCGCTGGCGCTTGTGCACCCGCTCCAGCGAGGCCGCGCCCACCGCCTGCGCCTTGGCGAGCAGCGCCCGCTGCATCGCCGGCGGCAGCGCCGTCGCCTTGAAGCGGCCCAGCCGCACCGCCAGCTCATTTACGTCGCAGCCGATGGCGCGACCGCCGCGCAGCAGCACCTCCAGGGGCACGGTGCCGCTGCCGCAGAACGGATCGAGCACCGCCTGGCCGGGGGTCAGATCGGTGAGCAGCTGGCGCACCAGCAGCGGGTGGGTGCGGGCGGCGAAGCTGTGGAACAGGTGGGTGGCTAGCGCCGCCTCGACGGGAGCGCGCTCCTCGGCGCTCAGCTCGCCGGGCATCGGCGGCACGGCCAGCGCCTCCCGCAGCCGCGCCGCCGCCTCCGGCTGGCCCGAGCAGTGGATGGCGAGCGCCGGCGCCGACAGCGACCGACGGAGACGGGCAGGAGGCGCCGCCGGCTGCCGCGGAGCGGGAGCGGGCGAGCCGGCAGGACGAGACGGCGAGAGCATGGCGACACAGTAGCCCAACTCGCCGGCCCCTGCAGCGGGTCGATCGCGAGCCGCCGCCGCACCCGGGAGCTGCCCGGCATGCCACCGTCAGCGAGGGCTCGGGCCGCGCCGCCAGGTCGCGCGACCGGCGCTGGGGTGCAGGACTTTAGGCTTACTGCGCGCGCTTGCGCTGGAGGATGATGCGGGTGAAGGCCGCGCCGGCTTCCTGGGCCAGGGCGCGGAACGCCGGGCCCAGGGGTCGCAGATCGCCTTTGAGCTCGTCGCCATAGATCACGCCGATGCCGCGGCTGCCGACGACGAGCGGGATCAGCAGCAGCGCTCCGGTGGAGCTCCCCAGCGCCGACATCGCCGACCGGTTCTGCGGCGTGTCGGGCAGCGGGCCGATGTGCGGCTGCTGCGTCGCCAGCACGTCGTTGAACGGCGACTTTTCCTCGGTGGCGACGGTGAACCACTTCAGGCTCATCACCACGTGGTCGGGGCCGCGGCCGTCCAGGCACACGAGCTGCTTGGACTGCAGGACAAACAGGCCCACGTGCTCGACGTACTGGGTCATGCAGTCGAGCAGGATGCTGACGACCTGATCGCGCTCGCTTGCGCCGCGCATCTGCTCGATCTGCTTGGCGAAGATTGCGGCCTCGGCAGGGATGCCCGGCTCAGCGGCGGTGGACGCCGCCGGGGCGCTGCCCGGATTCAGGGCGCGGGCGAGCGCCTTGAGCGAGCTCGGATCGGCGGGTCCGCTCGGCGCGGGCGGCTTGGAGCCGGCCATGAAGCCTTGCGCCGAGGCCCCCGGCCGGACGGGCACGGAGCCCTTCTTGGCAGCCATGGGCGCAGCGGACGCGCTCGGCTTGGCCGCTGCAGCCCCCGAGACAGCCACCGGCCGCGCCGGAGCTGCGGCCACCGGCGCGGCGGCCGGCTTGGCGGCGGTGATCCCCGCCGGTAGTCTCTGGGCTGCGGGAGCGTCCGACTGGTTCGCCGGCTTGGCGGCGGCGACGGGCTGAGCTGCCGGTTTGGCCGCGGGCTGGGCTGCCGGCTTGGCGGCTGGCGCGGCCACCTGAGCGACGGGCCCGGTGGGCTTTGCGGCGGCCACCTGAGCGACGGGCCCGGTGGGCTTT
>DAOMZC010000898.1:0-3140 GCA_035437965.1 Pseudomonadota bacterium | reverse complement strand
CGTCGAGCCGAGCAGGAACACATCCCCCGGGCTGCTCTCGACCACGAACTCCTCGTCGAGGCGCCCCAGCACCACCTCGTCCGGCTCGGAGACCACCTCGTAGTCGCCGGGCTCGGGGATGGTGCCGCCGTTCTGGAGGGCGAACAGGTGGGCGCCGCGGCGGCCGCGGATGAGGCGATTGACCCGATCCCAGTGCAGGTGGGCGCTCGGCCGGCCGCGCCGCGTCGCCACCCCCTCGGCGAGCATCGTCAGCACCCGCTGCAGGTCGGCCGGCGTCAGGCCGCGGAACGGCCACGCCCGGCGGCACAGCTGCAAGAGCTCGTCCTCGCCCTGCTCGGCGGTCGCGCACAAGGCGACCACCTGCTGCGCCAGCACATCGAGCGGCCCTTCGGGCACCCGCTGGCGGTCGAGCTGCCCGGCGGCCACCGCCCGCAGGAGCGCCGCGCACTCACAAAGCTCGTCGCGGGTCAGGGCAAACAGCCGCCCGCGCGGCACCGCGCTCACCTCCGGTCGGTGGTTGGCACGGCCGACCCGCTGCAGGAACGTCGCGATCGCCCGCGGCGAGCCGAGCTGGCAGACCAGGTCGATCGCCCCGATGTCGATGCCGAGCTCCAGGCTCGCCGTCGCCACCACCGCCTGCAGCTCGCCCTTCTTCAGCCGATCTTCGACCCGCAGCCGCATGGCGCGCGACAGGCTGCCGTGGTGGGCCATGACCGCCCCGTCGCCCAGCCGCTCGGCCAGGCTGTAGGCGGTGCGCTCGGCGAGGCGCCGCGTGCTGACGAACACCAGCGTCGTCTTGTGCGCCTTTATGAGCTCGGCGAGCTGATCGTGGACATCGTGCCACTGCTCGTGGCTGCACACCGCCCCGAGCGGCTGCTTGGGGATGCACACCCGCAGGTCGAGCGGGCGGCAGAGCCCCGGCGCCCCGCCCGGCTGCCCGCGCTCCTGCCGAGCGTCGACGATGTGGCAGTCCGGCCGCCCGCCGTCGAGCCGCCCGCCGTCGTCCGCCGCGACCCGCGCCGCCCCGACGAGGAACCGCGCCACCTCGGCGATCGGGTGGACGGTCGCCGACAGCCCGATGCGCTGCGGCGCCGGCTGCCCGGCCAGGCGGCACAGCGCGTCCAGGCGCTCCAGCGACAGGGTCAGGTGGGCGCCGCGCTTGTCGGGCAGGAGGGCGTGGATCTCGTCCACGATCACCGTGCGCACGGCGGTCAGGTTGTCGCGCGTGCGGTGCGCGGTCAGGCACAGGTACAGCGACTCGGGGGTGGTGATGAGGATGTGCGGCGGGTGCTTGGCCTGGGCCTGCCGCTGCGCCGGCGTCGTGTCGCCGGTGCGCAGGCCGATGCGCAGCGGCGGCAGCGGCAGCCCCTGCTCGTGGGCCAGCGCACGCAGCTCGGCGAGCGGCTCTTCCAGGTTCTTGCGCACGTCGCTCGACAGCGCCTTGAGCGGCGAGACGTAGAGGACCGCGGTGCGCTCGGGCAGGGTGCCGGTCAGCGCCTGGCGCAGCAGGCGATCCAGGCTGGCCATGAACGCCGCCAGGGTCTTGCCGCTGCCCGTCGGGGCGGCGATCAGGGTGTGGCGACCCTGGGCGATCGCCGGCCAGCCCGCTTGCTGCGGGTAGGTCGGCGCGCCCAGGCGGCGGGTGAACCAGGTGGCCAGCAGCGGATGGAACACGTCGAGCGACACGGCAGCCCTTCCCCGGCAAGACGCGCGGCCGCTCGCCCTTTGGTTCTCCAGGAGCGTCCAGCCCGTCATTCTGATTGGATGTTCAGGAACCGTAAAAGAGGCGCGGGAAAAAGGCAAGAACCGGCCAGGACAGGACCGTTCTGGCCGGATCAGGACTGCTCAGGAACCGATCAGCGACCGATCAGCGACCGATCAGCGACCGATCAGCGACCGATCAGCGCTGACCCGAGCCGACCAGGAACCGACTAGCGGCCGCGGCGCGCCAGGTTCGGGCGGGCGCCGAGGAGCTCGCCGGCGGCGCGGGCCGAGCGGCGGTCATCGAGCGGGCTCTGCGCGACGTCGATCACCGCCGCGGCGAACGCCTCGGCCGCCGCCTCGCAGGACGGCTGGTCGCCGCCGAGGTAGGCCCCGGCGAAGTTAGTCTCGGTCGGCGGGCCGAAGAACTTGAGCAGCTCGACCTCGCCGGCCTTGAGCGCCGCGTCGATCCCGATCAGCGCCTCGATCGGCGGCGCGATGAGGTACGCCATCGGCGCGCCCGGGCTGATCCCGGCCAGCGCCGACAGGTAACGCCCGGTCGAGCGCACAACGTGGGGAAAGAACGCCAGCCGGCCTTCCGGGTCGGCGGCATAGAAATACGCCTCGTCCTGCAGGCACAGCTGGCACGCCGCCAGCGCCTGGTGGACCTCTTCGACGTCGCGCCCGGCGTAGCAGCCGATCACCTCGCCCGACAGCGGGCCCGAGGAGTGAGCGCTGCCGGCGTAGAACGACCGCGCGTACACCACCTCGACCGGCGCCGCCTTGGTCCCCTCGTCGAGCGCCACATACAGCGCGTCGTCCGAGGTGCAGGTGATAAACCCCACCGCCGTAAAGTCCGGCAAAAGGCCAAGCTGCGCGGCCAGCGGCGCCGCCACCCGGGCGATCGTACGCACGCTGAGCACCTGGGGCTTGAGCGGGCTCAGGTCAAACCGCGGCCGCGTCTTGGCCGGCCCGGCGCCCATGGAAGGACTCCTGCCCATCGGCTACCCCTGCCCCCCTGCCCGCGCGCGCTGTCTCATTGCGAGCTTTATACCTCAGAACCGCGCCTGCAGCGTGAAGTTAAATCCGAGCCGGTGCGGGAACTCGAAGACCCGCTGCTTGGTCAGGTCGGGGGCGGTGACGAGGCGGGTGCCGTTTGGGTCGTGCTGGTAGTAGGTCTCGACGATGAGGGCGAACAGCTCAAGGAAGTCCTGGCGGGCGACGAGCTTGGTCGCCACCACCGGCAGCACTTCCTTGCCGATCGGCAGGATCACCACGTCGCCCTGGTCGCGCACCACCAGCACCGCGGACGAGGGCTCAAAGGGGTTTACCCCGCCCGCCGGGGGCTTGTAGCTTGCCGGCCGATCGACGCCGAAGGCCAGGCCGATCGTCGTTCCCGAGCGCTCGATGTTGTAGTCGACGCCGATCGAGCCGAAGAG
>DAOMZC010000897.1:0-3141 GCA_035437965.1 Pseudomonadota bacterium | reverse complement strand
CAGCTCGGCCCGCAGGAGGGCGCGGTCACGCTGCCGCAGCACCGCGTCGTGGCGCAGCACCAGCCAGACGAAGGCGACCAGCGCGGCCAGGGCCACGAGCCCCATGATCCACCCGGGCACCCCGGCCGGAAACCCTTCGTAAGCGGCCGTCGCCCCGCCCAGCGCCAGGAAGAACGCCAAGAGGCGCAGCAGCCCGATCCGGCGCGCCTGCTCCTCGCGCTGCGCGACCTCGGTAAGCGCCCGGTCGCGCTGCTGCTGGTACGCCGTGGCCGGAGGCAGGGCCGGGCCGCTCGGAGGCGAGCCAGCGGCGGCGGGAGGAGCGTCGGGGGGAGTGGACATGCAGCGCATCATGCCCTGAGTTGCCCGTCGGTGCACGCGGGAACGTGGGCCGCACCGACCGCGCCCCGGGCGCGCTTGGCAACCCGGGCGCGCTCGGCAGCCCCGGCGTGCTCAGAGGCCCCGGCGTGCTCAGAGGCCCCGGCGTGCTCAGAGGCCCCGGCGTGCTCAGAAGCCCCGGGCGCGCTTGCCAGCCCCCGGTTGTTACCAGGCGGCCGCGCGGCGCGGTGCAGCGGCAAATTTGCGTCGCGCCGGTCAGCTGGCCATGATGCGCAGCCATGCCCAGCCGATTGACCGACCTCGAAGGCCGCACCGCGCTTATCACCGGGGCAAGCAGCGGCATCGGCGCCGCCTGCGCGCGCGCCCTGGCCGCCCACCGGGTCCGCCTGATTATCGTCGCTCGCCGACGGGAGCGCCTCGCCGAGCTGGCCACCGAGCTGGCGGCGCTCGGGGCGCCCGCGGTGCACCTTATGCAGCTCGATGTGCGCCAGCGCGACGCCACCCTGGCCGCCCTCGCCGCCCTCCCGCCCGAGTGGCAGGCCGTCGACATCCTCATCAACAACGCCGGCCTCGGCCGCGGCCTGGACAAGCTGCACCAGGGCGACCCCCGCGAGTGGGACGAGCTCATCGACACCAACGTCAAGGGCCTCTTGTACGTCACCCGCGCCCTCCTGCCCGGCATGGTCGAGCGCCAGCGCGGCCACGTCGTAAACCTCGGCTCGGTCGCCAGCCGCCACAGCTACCCGGGCGGCAACATCTACTGCGCCACCAAGGCCGCGGTGCGCATGCTCGGCGAGTGCCTGAAGCAGGATCTGCTGGGCAGCCCGGTGCGGGTCACGACAATCGAGCCCGGCATGGTCGAGACCGAGTTCAGCGTCGTGCGCTTCCGCGGCGACAGGGAGCGGGCGCACAAGGTCTACCAGGGCATGACCCCGATGACCGCCGACGACATCGCCGACACGGTGCTTTTTTGCCTGACCCGCCCCGCGCACGTCAACATCAGCGAGATCGTCATGCTCGCCACGGATCAGGCCGCCGCCGCCACAGTCTACCGTCGGAGCTGACGGCTTTTTACCCCCGCTGCTTGCGCGGCTTTACTGGCCGGGTCGGCTCTGCTAGGTTGCGCCGCCATGACGCCGACGCCTCCTGCCGATTGCCAGTTCTCGTCCGTCCCCTACAGCCCGAGCGAAATCAGCCACCACTACGGCGACACCGTGCACATCCTGCGCGACCCGCTGTCGCTGTCGCTCTTGGCCAAGCTGTGCGCCCGCGGCACCGTCCAGCCGGAGGTGAACCGCCTGGTCGTCGAGCTGTACCGGGTGCTGGTCCACGAAGTGGTCGCCGCCGAGTTCCCGCGCCAGGCCGAGCGCGTGGAGACCCGCATGATCGAGGCGACCCCACGCGGCGTCTACCAGGGCGAGCTCATCGCCCGCACCACCCCGGCGGTCGTCGTCGCCCTGGCGCGCGCCGGCCTTCTGCCGTCCCAGGTCTCGTACGACTTCCTCAACCAGGTGCTCGACCCGGCCGGGGTGCGCCAGGATCACCTGTCCCTCGGCCGCACCATCGACTCCGACGGGCGGGTCACCGGCGCCGGCCTGTACGCCTCCAAGATCGGCGGCTCGGTGCAGGACGCGATGGTCGTCATCCCCGATCCGATGGGCGCCACCGGCTCGACGGTGAGCCGGGTGCTCAACCACTACCGCAAGGAGGTGCAGGGCACGCCCGGCAAGGTCCTCGCGGTGCACCTGGTCGTCACCCCCGAGTACCTCCGCCACGTCACCCTGAACCACCCCGAGGTGCGCGTCTATGCCCTGCGCCTCGACCGCGGCCTGTCCGACCCCGAGGTGCTGGCGACCCTGCCCGGCACCCACTGGGACCGCGAGCGCGGCCTCACCGAGCACCACTACATCGTGCCGGGCGGCGGCGGCCTGGGTGAAGTGATCAACAACTCGTTTGTCTAGCTCGCGGCGCCCCGCTGCCCGAGCGTCGTCGACCTTTGAGCCAACCGAACAACCTTGGAGCGTGACCCCAGATGCCGATCGCCGCTGCCCTCATCGAACCCAGCCTCAAGCCGCTACTCACCTGCGAGCAGCTCGCCGAGCGCAACGCCGCGCTCGGACGCCAGATCGCCACCGACTACGCGGACCGCGATCTCACCGTCGTCGGGGTGCTCAAGGGCAGCTTCGTGTTCCTGGCGGATCTGACGCGCCAGATCTACCTCGCGCAGCGGGCCCTCGGCCTGCCCGGCTCGACGGTGTCGTGCGAGTTCCTCGCCGTCCAGAGCTACGGCGACGCCACCACCACCTCGGGCGTGGTCCAGATCACCGCCGACCTCACCAACCCCATCGAGGGCAAGCACGTCCTCCTCATCGAGGACATCGTCGACACCGGCCTTACCATGAGCTACCTGCTGGAGAACATGGCGACCCGGCGCCCGGCCTCGGTCAAGCTGTGCTCGCTCCTGCACAAGCCGGCGCGGACCCAGAAGCAGGTCCCGATCGACTACCTCGGCTTCACCATCGAGGATCTGTTCGTCGTCGGCTACGGCCTGGACTACAAGCAGCGCTACCGCAACCTGCCGTGGATCGCCGAGCTCCAGTCCTGAGGACGACGAGGCCGGCGGGCACGCGCGCTAGCGGGTCTCAGCGTCGGACTCGGATTTCCCGAGGCCGGCCTCGGATTTCCCGAGCTCGGACTCGGATTTCCTTAGGTCGGTCTCAGTGTTCCCGAGGTCGGACTCGGATTTCTTGAGGTCGGGCTCGGATTTCCTTAGGTCGGGCTCGGATTTCCTTAGGTCGGGCTCGG
>DAOMZC010000896.1:0-3148 GCA_035437965.1 Pseudomonadota bacterium | reverse complement strand
GATCCCGCGGTCGTCACCGCAGTCGCCGACTGCCTGCAAGCGGCCGGCTACGCCACCCTGTGCGCCGTGGACGTGCCCGACGCCGTCGACAAGGTCCACAGCCGCCCCGTCGCCCTGGTGCTCCTCAACTGGCGCCTGCTCACCCGCATCGGCGGCGGTGAGCTCATCGTCAAGCTGCGCAGCAGCAGCCCGCGCAGCCGCCTGCCGATGGTCGCCATCTCCGACAACGCCTCGGACCTCAACGAGGCCAGCAGCCTCGGCATTGAGGACTACCTGCTCGATCCCCTCCAGCTCGACGATCTGCTGCACGTAGTCGACGAGCACTGCTGCTGACCGCGCCCGCCTCAGTTATGTAAGCAGAACGATCCCCCCGCGAACGTCGCACACCGTCCCCCCGGACAGTCCGCCGCCGCGCTGCAGCTGCGCGGCGCGCAGACCGTGGTCGCCGTCGGCTCCCCCGGCAGCGAGAACCCCAGCACCCCCGTGCCGCCCCCGGTGAGGCACGCCAGCAGCGGATCCTGGCACGGGCTCATCACCGAGCAGCGCTGCAAGCACCGCGACCCGCTCGGCGCCGGGACGGCCGTGCTGTTCCACGCCGCGCACGCCGCACTGGTCGGGCAGCCGACGCTGCACGGCGCCGTACACAGGTTGCGCAGCCCCAGCGACTCGCACACCCCCGTCGCGCACGTCGCCGGGTCGGGCAGCCCGCCGGTGCCCAGGCAGCTGTCGCCGACTCCTCCCGGCACGCCGATGAAGCAGCCGAGCGCGAACATATAAGGATCGCCGGCGCGGCCTCCCGCCGGCAGCGTCGGCAGCTCCCGGCACGTCAGATCGGCCCGGCACTGCTGCCCCCCCGAGCAGTGCGGCACGCAGATCGGCTGCCGCCACGCATCCCCCGTCCCGCCGTCCGCCGTCCCCGAGCTCGTGCGCGACAGATCCAGGCACTCACTGCCCGCCGGACACGCCCGCCCATCGCACGACCGCGTACACAGCCCCGCCTGCAGCCCGCCCGGGCAGCTCCCGTCGCGCCCCGGCGTATCCTGGCCGCACAGGCAGCGCAGCCCCGTCTCACACTGTCCGTCCCTGGTGCACGCCGCCCCGAGCGGCGCCGGCTGCACCAAGATCGTCCCCGCCGCCGTCGCCGTGCCGCCCGGCCCCGCGACTCCCAGCGTGACCTGATACGTCCCCGGCGCCTGCAGCGTCACCTGCGGACTCGGCGAGCGGCTGGCCGCGTCATCGAGCAGCGACACTTCACCCGCCCCCCCATCGCCCACCGCCCCGCCATCGCCGGTCACCCCCCCGTCCGCCGTCCCCCCCGCCGCCACCAGCTTCCAGCGGTACTCGGTCGCCCCCAGCTGGATGAGCACCAGCGTCACCCGCAGCGGCGCCGTCCCGACGCAGCGCACCTCGCCGGCGGGGAAGCTCAGGTCGGCGCAGCCGTCGATCGTGAACTGCCCGATGAGCGCCGAGTTGCCGTCCGCGCTGCCGCTGCTGCCGTCCGGTCCGCCGTCGCTGCGATTGTTCGACAGGTTGATCGGCGGCGCCAGGCACGCCCACAGCACCGCCAGGGTCAAGAGCGCCGCCCCCGCGCTCACCTTGCGGACCGCGGACCGCGCCGCGCTTCCCTCCTTCTGGCTGGAGGTTACCGGGGATGGCGAGCCGCTGCTCGGGTCGCCGCTCATCTTGTCCTGGGAGGAGCGTGCCTTCACGTCGGAAGTATACTGCGAACCCGCTCGGCGAGCTGAGTGTAGCGCTTGAGATCCCCGGTCTGACCGACGGCCCGCCGCAGGGCCCGCTGGCTCCCCACCAGGACCACCAGCTGCTTGCCGCGAGTGACCGCCGTATAAAGCAGGTTCCGCCGCAGCAGCGGATAGTGCTGAAGGTGCAGCGGGATCACCACCGCCTTGTACTCGCTGCCCTGCGCCTTGTGCACGCTCACCGCGTAGGCGAGCTCCAGCTGATCGAGCTCGTCGCCGTCATAGAGGACCTCGCGCTCGTCGTCGAAGCGCACCGTCAGCGTCCCTTCCTCCGGGTCGATCTGGACCACCAGCCCGACATCCCCGTTCCACACATCGCGCTCGTAGTCGTTGCGCACCTGCATGACCTTGTCGGAGAGGGCGAAGCTGCGGCCGCGGCTCTTGAGGATCGAGCCCGCCTCCGCCGCGCCCCCCGTCGTCGCCGCCTGCGGGTTCAGCGCCGCCTGCAGGGCGCGGTTGAGCTCCTCGGTGCCGACCTCGCCGCGGTGCATGGGGGTGAGCACCTGGACATCGAGCAGCGGGTCCAGGTTGAAGCGCGCCGGGATGCGCTCGGCGACGAGCTTTACCACCCGCTCGCGCGCCTGCAGCGCGTCGTCGGTCTCGATGAGATAAAAGTCGTGCAGCTCGCTGGTGCGCGGCGCCGGCAGCGGCACCTGGCCGGCGAGGATGCGGTGGGCGTTCTCGACGATGCTCGAGCCCTCGGCCTGGCGGAAGATCTCGCGCAGGCGGGTGGTCGGCACCCGCCCCGACTCGATCAGATCGTTGAGCACCCGCCCCGGCCCGACCGACGGCAGCTGATCGACGTCGCCGACCAGCACCAACGTCGCCCCGACCGGCACCGCGCGCAACAGCGTCAGCGCCAGCTGCAGGTCGAGCATCGAGGCCTCATCACACACCAAGAGGTCCACCCCCAGATCGCTCTCGCTGCGCCGCGAGAAGTCCTCCCCCGGCACCACCGCCAGCAGCCGGTGCAGCGTCGAGGCCGGCTGCCCCGTCGCCTCCGCCAGCCGCTTGGCCGCCCGCCCCGTCGGCGCCGCCAGCTTGACGCGCAGCCCGCCGCGCGCCCACGCCCCCACCAGGGTCCGGATGATCGTCGTCTTGCCGGTGCCCGGCCCGCCGGTGATGATGCACAGCGGCGTCGTCTCCACCTGCAACAGCGCCGCCTTCTGCCCCGCCGCCAGCCGCAGCCCGCCGCCCTCCAGCTCCACCTGCGGCACCCGCGCCCGCCGCGCCCGGATGAGGCGCGCCACCTCCTTGGCCAGCTCGACCTCCGCCTCGTACATCCGGCGCGTGTAGATGGAGCTGCCGTCCTGCACCACCTCGCCGCGCAGGAGAAGCTCGTCGAGCACCTCGGCAATCCGCTCGGGCGGCACGACGACCACGCCGCGCTC
>DAOMZC010000895.1:761-3155 GCA_035437965.1 Pseudomonadota bacterium | reverse complement strand
CTCAAGGAGCTCGCCGAGCTCGTCGCCCAGGCGAGCGGCATCCCGGCGCCGCGCCTGGTCTCGCCGATGTGGCTGGCCAAGCTGGGCGCGCCGGTGGCCCAGCGGGTGACGCGGCTCCTCGGCAAGCGGCCCAAGTTCACCCCGCACTCACTACAGGTCCTGTGCGGCAACTCGCAGTTCAAAAACGACAAGGCGCGCCGCGAGCTCGGCTACAGCCCGCGCCCGCTCGCCGAGACCGTCGGCGCCGCGGTGCAGTGGTTCCGCCAGAGCGGCCAGCTGCGCAGCTGAGGCCCGGCCATGAGCGGCATGAACCTCTACGACATCGTCCTTTACGGCTTCATCGTCATCGCGCTGGGCACGATGCCGTACCTGTTCCGCATCACCGCGCCCTATGGCCGGCACAGCCGGGGCGGCTTCGGGCCGCGGCTCAACTCCACCCTCGGCTGGGTGCT
This sequence comes from Pseudomonadota bacterium, assembly GCA_035437965.1. Lineage (GTDB taxonomy): Bacteria > Myxococcota_A > Polyangia > Palsa-1104 > JAEUJZ01 > CALFML01. The sequence goes on along the minus strand of DAOMZC010000895.1, from coordinate 2,703 downwards.
GATGGAGGCGCCGGCCTCGCTGGTGCCGCTCGGGCTGTTCCTGCTCGCCGACGGCGAGCACCGGCGCAGCCCGGTCATCCTGGCGCTGCTGGCGCTGTGGCAGCTGCACTACTTCCACCGCGCCTTCATCTTCCCCTTCCGCCGCCGCGGCGGCGCGCCGATGCCGCTTGCGATTCCGCTCATGGGCATCCTGTTCAACCTCGGCAACACCTACCTCAACTGGCACTACCTGTTGACGCTGCGCGCCCCCTACCCGCCCGGCTGGTTCGCCGAGCCGCGCTTTGTCCTCGGCGCCGCGGTGTTCCTCGCCGGCTTCGCGATAAACCAGCACAGCGACTTCATCCTCCTGCACCTGCGGCGGCCCGGCGAGACCGGCTACAAGATCCCCTACGGCGGGCTCTACCGCCTGGTCTCCTGCCCGAACTACCTCGGCGAGCTGCTCGAGTGGATCGGCTGGGCGATCCTCACCTGGTCGCTGCCCGGCGCCGTCTTCGCCCTCTGGACGGCGGCCAACCTGGTGCCGCGGGCGGTCGCCCACCACCGCGACTACAAGCGCCGCTTCCGCGACTACCCGCCCGAGCGGCGGGCGCTCATACCGCTCGTGCTATAGAGCCGGCGGCTCGCTCGCGCCAAACAGAGTAGGCGCTCCGATTTACGCGGCAACCAGCCGGTCGGCCATCCACCGTCTTGACCGCTGGGCTCCAAAAAATGTGCCGCCGCCGGCAAAAATTTGCAGACGGTCATTTACGTGCAAAGCCCCGTGAAAAATGCGCGATTTGGCTGCGAAAAATCTTCTTGCCTCACAAGGGCTGCTCGCTATTAGCATGCCCGCCATGCCAAGCCCTGCCAGTAAGCCCGCCGCGAAGAAGAAGCCTGCCGCCCAGCCGGCGACCCGATCACCGTCTGACGCTGACTCTGCCGAGGCGGCGCTCGCGGCGCTGACCCCGCGGCTTTTGCGGCTGGCGGCAGAGACGATCGACCAGCCGCGCGTCGATGTGCGGGCGGCGGCGAGCTTCGTCCTCTCCGAGGTTGTTCCCAGGGTGACCGCGCCGGCGCTGGCCCGGCGGCTGCAAAGCCTGCCCGCGGCGGAGTTTGATTTCTCGGCGGTGGCCGACCTCAAGCCGGCGGCGCTGGCGGTCCTGGCGAGCCAGGCGGAGCAGGCGGCGACCGCGGCGCAGTCCTCGGGGGTGCGCCTGCCGGCCGAGCTCCATGAAGAGGCGACCCTGGTCAAGGCGCGCATGCTCAAGGTCTGCGCGCACCAGTTTGAAGATCACCCGCGGCTCGGCGCCGAGGTCGCCGATATCCGCGCCGGCGTCGGTTACCTGGATCTGGCCGAGGACCTGCTCCGGCTGGCCGCCCTGTACAAGACCGAAGCGGCCACCGTGGCGCTCGACCGCCGTTATTACGATACCAAGGACCTCGGGCGCGCCCGCGCCCTGGCCGAGCGCATCACCGGCGAGCTCCGACACGGACAGAGCGGCAATGCCGCGCGCGATCTCGCCTGGCGGGCCTACGCCTTCCTCGAAGCCCGCTACGAAGAAGTCGCCAGCGCCTGCCGCTTTCTCGAGCGCAAGGCCGGCGGCGCCGAGCAGTACCCTTCGCTCCGCGCTGCCACGGGTCAAAACCGCCGGCGCCGGACCAAAGACAGCCCCGAGCCGCCCCCGGCGCAGCCGCCGGCGAGCGCATAGCCCCGCCTCCCGCACGCTCGCCCGTTTTCTGAAGGCCGCCCCACTCCCCAAGAGCACGCTAGCCCGGGGTCTAAGGGTGCCAGCCTCCCAAAAATACGCTCGATCGCGGTAGAGCGGGTGCCGGCCTCTCGATAGCACGCTCGCCCGGGGTCCAACTGGGTGCCGGCCGCCCCTAAAGCACGCTCGCCCGGGGTCCACCGGGTGCCGGCCGCCCCTAAAGCACGCTCGCCCGGGGTCCACCGGGTGCCGGCCGC
>DAOMZC010000895.1:0-661 GCA_035437965.1 Pseudomonadota bacterium | reverse complement strand
CCATAAAGCACGCTCGCCCGGGGTCCACCGGGTGCCGGCCGCCCCTAAAGCATGCTCGCCCGTGATCCACCGGGTGCCGGCTGCCCATAAAGCACGCTCGCCCGGGGTCTAAAGGTGCTTCCCCATCCCGAACGCACGTTCGGCCGTGGGCTGTCCCGCTGCTCAAAGGGCTCGCTCCCGCCATCGGGCCGGCTTGGAGGATTGCTCGTGCTATAGTGCAGTTAGGCACGCTGCCGTCTAAGCCAGGGTTGGTACTCGACAAGCGGGCGGTAGCTGTGTGAACGTCTTACAAGGAGCTCCTGTCCATGGCGTTCGTGCTCGCGCTAGGGAAGTCGCCGGACTCGCCCGGCAAGTCGCTGCGGGGGGCTGTGTTTGCGGTCCTTGCGGAGCAGCTCGACAGCGCGTGCCGGCACGTCGAGCAGGCGGCGGACCCGGCAACCAGCGACAAGGGGGCGGCCGAGGCGGTGCACGAGGCGCGCAAGTCGCTCAAGCGCCTGCGGGCGACGCTGCGGCTGCTCCGGCGGGGGCTCGGGCAGGAGCGGGTGAGCCGCGAGGGGCGGCAGCTGGCCGAGGTGGGTCGGGCGCTCGCCGCGACGCGCGAGGCGCAGGTCACAAGCGACGTGCTGCGTGACCTCAAGCGCGCCTGCGCGGTGCCGCGCCC
>DAOMZC010000894.1:0-3156 GCA_035437965.1 Pseudomonadota bacterium | reverse complement strand
CTCGCCGCCACCCCGGCCGACGGCACCGAGCGGCTCGCCACCAACCCGGCCGACGGCACCGAGCGGCTCGCCACCAACCCGGCCGATGGCACCGAGCGGCTCGTCGCCGCCCCGGCCGACGGCAGTGCACCCTCGGGCGCCACCCCGGCGGCGACCCGGCTCGGCGAGCTCGGGGTGCAGAGCATCCAGCTGAGCGACCTCGGGCGGGCGGATCTGATCATCCTGGCGGTGCCCGCCGCCACGGTGCGCGCGGTCCTCACCGCCGCCAGCCCGTACCTTACCGGCGCGCAGTTCCTGGTCCACGCCATCGGCAGCCTGACCCCGGCGGCCGGGCCGGATCAGCGGGTGACCCTGATCTCGCACGTGGTGCGCCAGCTGACCCCGATCCGGCGCATCGGCGCCCTGGCCGGCCCGGCGCTGGCCCCGGATCTGGAGGCGTCGCGCCCGGCCGCCCTCATCTGCGGCAGCCGCTTCGCCGAGGTCGGCCAGGCGGTGATCCAGGCCCTGGCCGGCCCGGCGCTGCGCATGTACACTACGACCGATCTCATCGGCGTCGAGGTCGCGCGCGCCGGGGCCGCGTGCATCGCCATGGCCAGCGGCATCGCCGACGCCCTGCAGCTGGGCATCGCGGTGCGGGCCCTGCTCATCGCCCGCGGCGCCGCCGAGATGGCGCGGCTCGGGGTGGCGCTCGGCGGCAACAAAGAGACCTTCTTCGGCCTCGCCGGCGTCGGCGAGCTGGTGGTGGCGACCGAGCTGCACGGCTCGGCCGACTTCGAGCTCGGGCAGCTGCTCGGGCAGGGTCTCTCGCTCGCCGAGGCGCAGCGCCAGGTCGGCCGCGTCTGCGACGGCCCGAGCATGGTCGACAAGGCCTACGCGCTGTGCCAGCACGAAAAGCTCCGCATGCCGCTGTGCGCCGCCCTGCACCGCTTCATCGCCGGGGATCACGACCAGAAAGGCATCCTGGCGCAGCTGTTCGGCAGCGAGAATCACAGCGAATAGGAGCCTGCCGATGGCCCCCCGGGAAACTACAAAGTCAGGTACTATGTAACTGCCTTTTTGTAGTCAGCGGCACTCGGTGCCCCCGGACTCCCTTGGCAGGTGCGGCCTGAAAGGGCCCGAGGGGCAGGATCCTATACGAAGATGATCGGTCAGCACATCGGCAGCTATAAGATCGTGCGCGTCCTCGGCGAGGGCGGAATGGGCGAGGTCTTCGAGGCAGTGCACGAGAAGCTGCACCGCCGCGCAGCGATCAAGGTCCTGCATCCCCACGTCGCCCGCGCGCCCGAGATGGCAGCCCGCTTCCGCAACGAGGCCCGCGCCGTCAACATCATCCACCACCCCGGCGTCGTCGACATCTACGAACACGGCCAGCTCCCCGACGGCACCGTCTATCTCGTCATGGAGTACCTGGAGGGCCGCTCGCTGCGCGAGGTCCTGGAGCACGACGTGCTCACCGAGTCGCAGGCGATCCTCCTCAGCCAGCAGCTGGCCTCGGCGCTGGCCGCGGCGCATGGGAAGGGGATCATTCATCGCGAAAAGATCCTGCGGCGATTTCGGCAAAGAAAAAGCGGATTTGCGCAGAGCCGGAAAAACTTCGGAAGCGAAAATCAGCGGGCACCGTGCCTCGCGCCAAAATCAAAAATCGTATGCGTATATGCTTGCCGAATTATTTATTTTGCTTTTCAACGTCGGTCCCGTCGCACACGGGTCATCGGCTCTAGATTTCGCGCTTCTGCTTGGGGGCTTCCGGGTCGAGGTGCCGCAGCCACTCATGACGGGCGCTGGCGTAGACCGCCCGGGTGAGCAGCTCGCGCTCGGCAGTGGTGAGCATGGGGCTCGGCAGCCGGTGCTGGTCCGAGAGCAGCGCCTGCGCGACATAAGCCGTCGCCTCGCCGACCGTGCCCGGCCAGCCACCGGCGGCGGCGCGACCCTCGCGGTGCAGCTCCTCGCGCGAGCGGCGGGCCCACGACTGGCCGAACGCGGTCGCCAGTGCGTCGATGACCGCCCGCCGCACGCTCGGCGGAGCCCCGCGCGGCGGGCTCACCTTGGTTTCACTGCCTGCTGGCGCGGCGACCGCGATCCCGGCCGGCGCTGTCGCCGTGCCCGCCGGGAGGCTTCCCCCGTCGGGCTGGACCGCGGCGGGCGGCGCGCTGCCCGGCTGCAGCGGCTTGGTTCTCCGCTTGTCCACTTCAGTCCACGACCGGCGGCTGCGGTCCCGCCACGATGCCGATCAAGTCGGGATCTTCATCCGGGTCGCCGCTGCCGACCACGTCGGTGGTGCCGCTCTTGCTGCGGCGATCCGCGCGCTCGGCCTGTTTTTGGCGCTGGCGTTCCTGACGAACGAGCTCGCGCTGCCTCTTCTTCGCTCCCATTTTCTGCATTCGGACGCCTTTACGCCGTCATGCCCCAAGGGCGCTGAGCGGCGGCAATAAAAGGTTTGCAATCTGCGCAGTGAGAAAATCAAAAATAAAAAATGAAATATCGGACAGCGCTAGCTTACCACCAATCGCAAAACCTTGCCTGGCAACGAGCTTTTGCGTGCGATTGAATATCGGCAAGTTAGCGATGGGTAATTGCGATATTCGGCACGGCGCGGAAAAGCCTCGCTGCCGCGGCCGACGGTGGCCATCGCGCGGATCCATCCATCGCGACCTCAAGCCCGAAGAGATCGCGCCCGTGGGTCGCCTGCCGCCGGGGTTCCGCAGCCCCCGGCAGGTCGGGGTCGGGCTCGCGGCAGAGGCGGCGTCGCGGCCAGCCGCTGCTGCGGAAGGCGACCGCGCGCCGCTGCCGCTTACGGTCGGGTCACTGACACCATCTCCGCGCCACCAGGACCCGGCCTTGAGATAAAATGAGTTCATGGCCAAGGCAAGCTCGGACTGGAAGGTACTGCCCCACCGCCCGCTGGAGAAGCTCGGCGATAACCTCTGGCGCGTCGAGGGGGATCTGGAAGGGATGCCGCTCAAGCGGGTGATGATCGTCGCTCGGCGGGGTGACGGAGCGCTGGTCATCCATAACTGCATCGCGCTCGGCGAGGACGAGATGGCGCGGCTGCAGGCGCTGGGCCCGATCGGCTATCTCGTGGTGCCCAATGGCTTCCATCGCCTCGACATCGGCCGCTTCAAGGCGCGCTACCCGCAGGCCAAGGTGCTGTGCCCG
>DAOMZC010000893.1:0-3157 GCA_035437965.1 Pseudomonadota bacterium | reverse complement strand
CTGGCGCCGCTGTCGCCGCTCCCGGCGCTCGCCGCGCCGCCCTCCGAGCGAGGCTCGCGGCCCGCACCCGGCGGACTCCCACCGCTATGTGACCCGGCGACGACGCCCCGGTCTTGCTCGTTGTTCTCACTCATCTAGCTTCCTACTAACCGGGTTGAGCTCCGGCCCCCTGGTCACGGTCCGCTGCCGCTGCCGCGGTCGGCGTCCTGTCTCGTCCAGCTGGCGGGCTGTCATGTTCCTTGGTTTATCTGGCCACCCCGGGCGCTCCGTCGACCGCCCGGCTCGGACTCGGCCCCGAAGACCCGCTGGCCCACAGGGCCGCATGGAGCTGGCGCGCCATCCGCTCCAGGGCGAGCGGCGCGCTGGTGTAACGCCGGATCGCCCCTTGCGCGTCGCGCACGCTGCGCAGGGCGGCGAGCAGCCGCACCGCCCCGCTGTCTCGTACCTCGGGCCGCTGTGCCGCGACGCGCAGCTCACCGTGCAGGCGCAGCCACAAGAGCTCCAGGACCTCCTGCGCCTCGTCGCGATCGCTGCCCGCATCCCCGGCCGCGGCGACGATCCGCCCCGCCCGCCCCGACTGCGCCGCCAGGTACAGCTCGGTCGCCAGCTGCTGCCGCTTGGTCAGCCCTTCCTGATCCTGGACGAAGCGCAGCGCCCGGCCCAGGCTCCCCTGCGCCAGCTTGACCACGCCGTCGGCTACTTCCTCGGCGACCCCGAAGGTGCGGGTCAGCTCGCTGTGGACGACCTCGTCGGGCAGCGGGGCGAAGCGCAGCCGCTGGCAGCGCGAGCGGATGGTCGACAGGAGCGCGGTCGCCGCGGTGGTGACCAGCACGAAGTGGGTCTGCGCCCGCGGCTCCTCCAGCGTCTTGAGCAGGCGGTTCGCCGCGGTCTGGGCGGTGGGCGCGGTGAGCACGTCCGCCGGATCGATGAGGATCAGCTGGGCGCGGCCCTCGACCGGGGGGAACTGCAGCCGGCGGAGCAGCCGCTCGACCTCGTCGGCGAGCCCCGCCAGCGTCATGTCCATGGTGATGAAGTCGGGGTGGGAGCCCGAGCGCAGCTTGCTGCACGACTCGCACTCGCCGCAGGCGTCGCCGGCCGCCCGGTAGTCGCCCGCGGCGTCACCCTCGCCGTGCGTCGGCGACCCGGTGCGACCCTGGCAGTTGAGCGCCGCCATCAGGGCGCGGGCCGTCGTCGCCTTGCCCACCCCCTCGGGCCCGTCGAGCAAGTAGGCGTGGTGCGGCCGGCCGGCGGCGAGCGCCTTCTGCAGCGCCGCGACGACCGCCGGCTGACCGCGCACCCCCGACAGTCCGCGCAGATCGGGTCGGATCTCGGCGAAGGTCTGGGGGCCAGCGTCTGCGGACGTTTTCATGGCGCGAGTGTATCGCCAAAGTCGCGCAACGCATCCGAAAGACCGCATCTCCGCGCCGCCCGCCCCAGCAGACCGGCTCACATGCCGAGGCAGGCAGCGAACGGCCGAGCCCCGCCCTTGGCGCAATTGAGCTACTGATCTACCGGTGCACTGCCTGCGAACCTCTTAGGTCACCCCTGCCACCCCCTTCGGGAGCCTGAGCCGTGGGCCGACCGGAGATCCTTTTTTGTCAGCGCAGCTGGCAAAAAAGGATCGCAGGGAAGGGGGACCCACGGCGTGACTACTTCGCATGTGACCATCCGAAAGCCGATGAGCTGTCGATGATCTGGCGACGGACTGTCGATGATCTGTCGATGACCTAGCGATTATCAGGCGCAGCGGGCGGCCCCGCGCGGCCCGGGACCTGAGCAGGAGGACCAGCGGTGGGCGGCACAGCGCGCTCTTGCAGCTTCTTGCGCAGCGTGTTGCGGTTTATCCCCAGCATCGCGGCCGCCTTGAGCTGGTTGCCCGCGGTACGCGCCAGCACCTCTTCTAACAACGGCCGCTCGATGTGCGAGAGGACCTGCTCGTACAGGTCGGTGATCGGGTAGCCCTCCAGCCGCTGCAGGAGCGCGCGGACCTTGGTGCGCACCACCGCCTCCAGCGATAGCTCTTCCAGCGGCACCCGCTCGTGCAGCGGCGGCAGCACGGCCTCGATGTCGCCGAGCTCGATGACCGGGCTGCGGGCGCGCAGGGCCGAGCGGCGGATCACGTCGCGCAGCTCGGCGAGGTTACCGGGAAAGCTGTAGCGCGCCAGCTGATCGACAGCGCGCGGCGACAGCGTCCTCGGCGGCGCGCCGCCCCGCACCGCCAGCTCGGCGAGGAAGTGCGAGCAGAGCAGCGGGATGTCGGCCGCCCGCTCATACGCATATTCCCGGTTTCCGTCCCCCCCGCCAATCGCGCCCCCGTAGTAACTTTTCGCAATGAAAAACGCGGGCTCGAATACTCAAACCATGGGATGCCTTCCTACCAAAAAACTTCATGGAGCCCATGGTGGGTCGGGGACAGCCCAACAGGGGATCCCACGGGTCGACCAAGGATGGTAGGACGGCATACGGTCTGTTGAGGGGAGGGCGCCTGCACGCCCGGGCTGGGAGATCGGGGTGGCTGAGGTTAAGCCCCGCGGAGCGCCATGAGACGAAGCCAGCGAAGCGCGTTGCCTGTTGTCGTACCCCCCCTCCTCGCCCTCGCCGGTTGCGGGACGACCGACGAAACAAGCGCAAAGTCGGCGGAGCCTTGTGCCGAGCAGCCTGCCGGGACCGTCTGCACCTGGCTCGGAGTGAAGCACGCCGAGGGCTTCAACGGCGACGGGCTTCGCTACGAGACATCCCTCAATCAGGTCCAAGACATCCTGTTTTTGTCGGACGGCACCGCCTGGGTCAGCGACTTCAACAACCACCTCCTGCGCACGGTCTCGCCGAGCGGCGAGGTATCCTCGGTGGTGGGTTGGACCGATCCGATTTTTCCAGGCGATGGGCCCTTCGGTGGCACCCCGGAAGAGGGCGCGCCGGGCTCCGAATGGCAGCTTTTTCATCCGACGGGTCTGGCCCTCGGGCACGACGGCGCGATCATCGCGGTGGGCTGGCACAACCACAAAATCTTGACAATCGATCCCAATTCTGGGTGGGTCAATGTTTTGGCGGGCGGAGCGGGTGAAGCGGGGCGTTCGGGCTTCGACGGGGACGGCGGGCCCGCGAGCCTCGCGCTTTTCAACCAGCCGAGCGACGTCGCGCTCGAGCATATCGCGGC
>DAOMZC010000892.1:0-3159 GCA_035437965.1 Pseudomonadota bacterium | reverse complement strand
GTTCCTTTTGCACGGGGTCACCGGCTCGGGCAAGACCGAGCTGTACCTGCAGCTCATCGACGCGGCGCTGCAGGCCGGCCGCACCGCCTTGGTGCTGGTGCCCGAGATTGCGCTCACCCCGCAGCTGTCGGCGCGCTTCATGGCGCGCTTTGGTCGCGACGTGGCGGTGCTGCACTCGGCGCTCACCCCCGGTCAGCGCGCCGATGCCTGGCGGCGGATCCTTCTGGGCGAGGTGCGCATCGCGCTCGGCCCGCGCTCGGCGCTGTTCGCGCCGCTGTCGCGCCTGGGCGTGGTCATCGTCGATGAGGAGCACGACAGCTCGTTCAAGCAGCAGGACGGCGTGCGCTACCACGGCCGCGACACGGCGCTGGTGCGGGCGCAGCAGGCCGGCGCGGTGGCGGTGCTCGGCTCGGCGACGCCGTCGCTGGAGTCGATGGAGCTGGTGCGCCGCGGCAAGCTGCAGCGGCTGACCCTGCTGACGCGCGCCACCGGCGTGCCCATGCCGAGCGTCACCGTCATCGATCTGAAGCAGCACGTGTTCGCCGAGGACCGGCTGCTGCTGTCGACGCCGCTGCAGAACGCGATCAAGGAGACCCTGGCCGCCGGCGAGCAGGCGATCCTGTTCCTCAACCGCCGCGGCTACGCGACGTTCCTGCTCTGCCAGCGCTGCGGCCACCGCCTGGAGTGCCCGCACTGCTCGGTCACCCTGACCTGGCACAAGGAGACCGGCGAGCTGTGCTGCCACTACTGCGGCCAGCACGAGCCGGTGCCCGAGGCCTGCCCGCTGTGCCAGCAGAAGTCCATCCAGCGCCTGGGCCTTGGCACCGAGAAGCTGCAAGAGCAGCTGGCCGCCTGCTTCCCCACCGCGCGGGTGGCGCGCCTGGACCGCGACACCGCCAGCCACAGCGGCCTGCACCGGGTGCTGGCGGCGATGCACCGGCGCGAGATCGATCTGCTCATCGGCACCCAGATGCTCGCCAAGGGGCACGACTTCCCCGGCGTCACCCTGGTCGGCGTGGTGCTGGCCGACACCGGCATGGGCCTGCCCGACTTCCGCGCCAGCGAGAAGACGTTCCAGCTGCTCGCCCAGGTCGCCGGGCGCGCCGGCCGGCAGGGGCGGCCCGGCCGCGTGCTCATCCAGACCTACAACCCCGACCACCCGGCGGTCACCGCCGCGGCGAGCCACGACTACCTGACCTTCGCCCAGGGCGAGCTCTACGCCCGCGAGCAGCTCGGCTACCCGCCGCACTGCCGGCTGGGGCTGCTGCGCGTCGACGGGGTCGATCCCTACGCGGTGCGCGACGCGGCCCACGAGGTGGCGGCGACCGTGCGCGCCCTCATCGAGCGCCTGGGCCGCGAGGGCGAGGCGGACGCGGCGCTTTCACTGCTCGGGCCGGCCGAGGCGCCGCTGTCGCGGCTCAAGGGGCGCACCCGCTGGCAGATGATCGTCCGCGCCCCGCAGAGCCGCGCCCTGCGCGCGCTCTTGCGGGCCGCGCTCCAGATAACGCTCCCCCGGGCGCTGCGGCTGACCGCGCATGTCGATCCAGTCTCGACCCTGTAGCCAGCTCACCGGCGAGGCGGCGCGCGCTGCCGCCGCGGCGGTGGGCGGCTACGCGTGGTGGTATGTCGAGGTGCACGACGCCGCGGGCCGCTTCGGTCTGACGCTCATCCTCTTTGCCGGCTCGGTGTTCTCGCCGCGCTACGCGGCGCGGCTGCGGGCCGGGGTCGAGACGTGCGGACTCGAGGTGCCGGCGGTCAACTTCTCGTTCTATGAGCGCACCCGCGACGCCCGCCCGAGCGCCCGCCGCGCCTGGGTGATGAACGAGTACCCGCCCGCCGCCCTCGCCCTCGAAGCCGACGCCGTGCGAGTCGCCAACACCGCCCTCCGCATGCCCCCCGGCGGCCCCGTCACCATCGAGCTCGACGAGGACACCACGCGCTTCTTCAGCCGCCGCGGCCCGCGGGTGCAGGGCCGGATCACGGTGGCACCGCCGCCCCCCGCTCCCCCGCCGCTGTACCTGGGCGAGAGCGCGCGCGGCGCGGCCCACTACTGGCAGCCGCTCGCCCCCCACGCCGCCGCCACGGTGGAGCTGCAGCTCGGCCCGCGGCGCGTCCGCTTCCAGGGCCTCGCCTACCTCGACCGCAACTACGGCTCCGGGCGGCTGGAAGACACCTTCTCCCGCTGGGGCTGGGCGCACGGCTTCCCGGCCGCTCCGGCTCCGGGGGCGGCCGACGCTCCGGCCGCTGCTCCCGATGCGGGCGAGGCGCTCATTGTTTATAACGCCGTCCTCCTTGGCGGAACCAGCCGGCAGCTGTGCGTCCGCTACGGCGACAGCGGGCGCCCGCCCGAGGTGCTGAGCGCCGAGCGCGCGCCGACACCGGGGGCGCTTGCCGCGGTGGACCGCGACCTGTTCTGGCTGCCCGTGCCGCGCGCCTTCAGCGCCGGGCCCTACACCTGCCGCCGCCTGCCCGGCGGGACCCTGGAGGACACTCCTTTTTATGCGCGCTTCGCGGTGAACATCGAAAGGACCGAGGAAGGCCCCGCCGCGCCCGCGTTCGCGGGGGTCGGCGAGTACCTGGATCTCGACCGCTTCCGCCGGCGGTCGCTGCAGTACCTGCTGCGCTACAAGACCCGCTACATCGCTTCGGTCCCAGCACCGGGAGGCGTGCTTTGACCGGGCCGCTGATCGCCGCCCACGTCTTGACCTGCGCGGCCCTGTTCTTCACCTTGATGCTCCTTTACGGGCTGTGGCGCCTGCGGCGGCGGCCCCAGCCGGCCCCGCCTGACACCTGGCCGCCGATCGCGCTGCTCCGCCCGTGCGAAGGGGCCGAGCCGGACCTGCAGTTGAACCTCATGTCCTCGCTGCGCGCGCACTACGGCGGCCCCCGGCGGGTGCTGTTCCTGGTCCCCGACCGCGCGGATCCGGCGTACGCGGTCGCCGCCGCCGTCGCCAGCGCCGCGGCGGCCGAAGGTCGGGCGGACGCCGCCGTGGTGCTGACCGCGCCGGCGCCGCGGCAGAACCGCAAGGTGGCGCAGCTCGTCGCGGGGCTCGGGCGCTGCACCGAGGAGCTCGTGATCGTCATCGACAGCGACGTGCGGCTCGGCGACGCCGACCTGCCGGCGCTGGTCGCGGCGCTGGCGGCGGACCCCCAGAGCGC
>DAOMZC010000891.1:0-3162 GCA_035437965.1 Pseudomonadota bacterium | reverse complement strand
CTCACCGTCGTCGGCAAAGATCGCGTTGCCCGGCTTGATGTCGCGGTGCAGCACCCCCCGCCGATGGGCCGCCGCCAGCCCGCGCGCCAGCCCGACCCCGAGGGTCAGCGCCCGCTGCCACGGCACCGGCTTGGCCAGCGTCTCCAGGTTCTGGCCGCGGATGTACTCCGAGATGATGTAGGGGCGGCCGTCGATCTCGCCGACGCGGTGCACGGTGACCACGTTGGGGTGCTGCAGCCGCGCCGCCGCCCGCGCCTCGGCGAGGAACTGCTGGCGGTTGTGCTCGTCGGACTCGACGGAGAAGATGAACTTGATGGCCACCGGGCGGTCGAGCAAAAGATCGTGCCCGAGGTACACCTCGCCCATGCCGCCCCGCCCCAGGGACCAGAGCAGCTGGTACTCGGCAAATGCCGTAGGCGGCGTCCAGCGCGCTGCGCCGTCCTGCGAACTCCCGGCCATCTTCGGTCGCTTGTGTCCCTCTGGGATCGTCCCGCGGGCTGCGCAGATAGATCCCAACGTAGCTTCGCACGGGGGTAACTCGTGGATCAATTGGGGAGCTGCGGCAGCCCCCGGCGCGACCCCCGGAGACCGCCGCCGGCCAAGTCGCCACCGCCGAGGAGAGCTATTGATGTTAGGATGGCCGGGACGCCACCTTTGGGAGCGAACGCCAGGCGCCGGGAGTCCCGGGAGGGCCCCTTGGCGGATGGCCAGGCTGCCACCGCCATGAGGGAGCCGCGCGCCGGCAGCCACCAGGGGGCCTGTCGGGCCAGTCGGGCCGGTCGGCGCTGGGACACAAGTTTTTGGGAAAGGGAAGAAGCACATGGTCATGACTGGCTACCAGTTCGATCTGATCACTATCGGTGCCGGCTCGGGGGGGGTCGCGGCCAGCCGGCGCGCCGGCAGCTACGGCGCGCGGGTGGCGCTGTGCGAGTTCGATCGCGTCGGCGGCACCTGCGTGCTGCGCGGCTGCGTGCCCAAGAAGCTGCTCGTGTACGCCTCGCACGTCGCCGAGGAGCTGCGCGACGCGGCGGGGTTTGGCTGGACCATCGGCGAGACTTCCCATGACTGGCCGGCGCTCATTGCCGCCAAGGACCGCGAGCTCGATCGGCTGAACCAGGCCTACCTGCGCATGCTCGGCGACGCCGGCGTCGTCGTCCACTACGGGCGGGCACGGCTGCGCGATGCTCACACGGTGGTCGTGCAGGGACAAGACGGCGAGAAGGTGCTGACGGCGGCGAACATCCTCATCGCCACCGGCAACTACCCGGTCCGCCCGCCGATCCCCGGCAGCGAGTACACGGTGACCTCCAACGAGATCCTGAGCCTCCCCGCCCTGCCGCGCCGCCTGGTCATCATCGGCACCGGCTACATCGGGGTGGAGTTTGCCTGCATGTTCCACGCCCTGGGGGTGGAAGTGACCCTCATCGGCCGCGGTCAGGCGGTGCTGCGCGGCTTCGACGAGGAGGTGCGCGCCCACCTCACCGAGACGCTGCAGAGCAAGGGCCTGCGGTTCGTTGGCGTCTGCACCCCGACCGCGATCACCCGGCAGGGCGACGGCAGCTTCGTGGTGCACAGTAGCAGCGGGGATTTCGCCGCCGACCTGGTGCTCGCCGCGACCGGCCGGGTGCCGACCACAAGCGGCATCGGCTGCGAAGAGGCCGGCGTCCGCCTGAGCCCCACCGGCGCGGTGATCGTCGACGAACTGTCGCGCACGAGCGTCCCCGGCGTCTACGCGGTGGGCGACTGCACCGACCGCAAGAACCTGACCCCGGTGGCGATCGCCGAAGGCCGGGCGGTGGCCGAGGCGCTGTTCAACCAGAAGTCGCTGCGCGTCGACTACTCGCAGGTCCCCACCGCGGTGTTCAGCCAGCCGCCGGTGAGCACCGTCGGACTCACCGAGGCCGAGGCGCGTGAGCTCTACGCCGCGGTCGACGTCTACGCGACGAAGTTCCGCCCGATGAAGTACACCCTGGCGCGCCGCGAGGAGCGGACGTTCATCAAGCTCATCGTCGACCGCGAGAGCCAGCGCGTGCTCGGCTGCCACATGGTCGGGCCCGACGCCCCGGAGATCATCCAGGGGATGGCGGTCGCCTTGCGCTGCGGGGCCACCAAGCAGCAGCTCGACGCGACGATCGGGATCCACCCGACCGCCGCCGAGGAGCTCGTCACCCTCCGCGAGCGCCGCCCCGATCCGGCGCCGCCCAAGGCCCCGGCGGCGCGCTAGTCGCCTGCCGCGCCGACCTGTGCTAGAACCGCCAGGCCGCCGCCTTCATCTCAAAAGACCGACGAGAACTTGCCCAGCCGGCGGCCGGCACCCGAGGACGGACTAGTCATGACTGGCATGCGCGGACAGACCCTCATCCTGCTCTTATCGACGGCGATTGCGGTGGTCGCGGTCGTCGGATTTCTGACCCTGCGCCGGGCCCAGCACCTGCGCTTTGCGACCAGCATCCACGCCGTGCCCGAGTCGCCGTACCACGATCTAGTGCCGCTCGGGCAGCCGATAAAGGTCCGCATCGACAAGGCCTCGGCCGGGCGCTCGCCGCTCAAGGCGCTGGCGCTGCTGCTCGATGGCGACGGCAACAAGGTCGCCGAGCTGCGCCCGCTGCAGATCGCCACGCTGCCGAGCGGCAAGCTCACCGAAGAGGCCGTGTTTCCGCCGCTGACCCGCCTGCCCGGACAGCGGCTGCTCGCCACCGCGGTGCTCCGGCTGCCGGTCGACTCGCCGGAGGCGCGGGCGCGGATCGAGGCGGCGCTCCTTGCCGGCCAGCAGCGCCACAAGCAGCTGCCCGCGGTGTTCAGCAACATCCTGGCCGCCAGCAAGGAGCTCGGGGGCCACGCGGAGCTCACCCAGGTCGAGGTGCGCGAGAAGCTTTAGCGGCCGGCTTCGGCCTCGGGGACCGTCTCCAGGTCACACTCTCCGTCGGGGAGCAGCTCCTGGCGGGCGATGCCGCGGTGATCGGTGACGCCGACCCGGACCAGCCCGTCGGGGAGGACCAGCCGGTAGCGGGCGTTGGCGAGCGGGCGGCGGTCGTAGTCGACCTGATACATGCCCAGCCAGTGGGTACGCATGGCGAGCGGAGCCGGGCGCCGTCCGGCCAGCGCCGCCGCCGCGCTCTGGCGCACGTGGTGGTCGGGATCGACGACGCCGAGGTTGCGCAG
>DAOMZC010000890.1:0-3165 GCA_035437965.1 Pseudomonadota bacterium | reverse complement strand
CTCCGAGAGAGTCGCCCGAGCCGCTCCGGACCGTCCGCTCCGTCCGGAGTCCGTCCGCCGCGCGCCCACTGCGAGGTACCCGCGCGTCGTCTGCGCTGGTGGGAATTCCGGTGCCGGGCTGCTACAGACTACGCGAGCTCCCCAGCTACGCTTTCTGAAGTCGGCGCCAGAGCGCTCGGTGATCTAGAAGTAGTGAATGTGGATGACTTGCGAGGTGCGCGGCGGCTGCAGCATGAACTTCACTTCGTCGTATGGCGGCGAGCTGACGCGCAGAAAGGAGGGATTGTTGGACATGCCGACTCCCTCTTTGGGAATGGCGATGTTCTTGTCCATCTGGCGGTTCAGGTTCTCGTCGTGCAGCAGCGCCAGTCCGTAGTCCTGATTGCACGCCAGGTCTTTGACCGTGAAGCTGAGATTGGGACTCTGCTGAACCGGGACGCATTGGTTGGTCACCGCCAGCTCGGACTTGTCGGGGAAGCCCTCTTTGCCCTTGAACAGGGTGTAACAGAGCTGACCGCGGTACTGATCGCCGCTCTTGCGCAGGTTGTCGATCGTAACCGTGAGCTGGCACTGCGGCTCTTTGGCCGCTGGAGGCTCGGCGACTTCAGGCGCCTCGGGAGTCTCGACAGCCTGGGGCGCCGAGGCCTGGACGGCGACCGTCGGCTTGGCGCGCGCTCGCCGCGGAGTGGTGGTCTTCTGTGCCGCCGAGAGCGGCGCGGCGGCCAGGAGCTCGGTGCTCGCTAATAAGGTAACCAAAAGGAATGACTTTACCCGCATCGCAGCCTCCCCGTGAAAGTCCCGCCCGGGAAGGCATCCGCGTCGGGGCCATTTGCGATCTTGACCATCCTAAAGCGTAGCAGGCTGGTAAGATTCCGCATGCCCTGTGGGGAAATTTAAGGTCGTGTGCCAGTCATCGCACGGGCGCCGCAGGCCGCGCGGCCGGCACCTCCAGAACGCGGCGCCTCAATAGAACACTGGACACGCGCGCAGTTATTAGTACGATGGCCCCCGTATTCCGACGGAGTTGCCATGCTCGATCTCTCCAGCTTCCCCGGCCGCGTCATCGCCACTCGCGAGATCCCCGGGCGCGCGGCCACCCTCGCGCCCATCCCGGCGAGCTGTCACCCGGCCCTGCACGCCGCGCTGGCCGCGCGCGGCATCGCCCACCTGTACTCACACCAGGCCGAGGCGTTCGAGGCGGCGCGCCGCGGCGACAACGTCGTGGTCACCACCGGCACCGCCAGCGGCAAGTCGCTGGCCTACCTGCTGCCGGTAATCCAGGCGACCCTGGAGGACCCCGCGACGCGCACGCTGCTGCTGTTCCCGACCAAGGCGCTGAGCCAGGATCAGCTGCGCGGCGTCCTCGGGCTCGTCGACCACCTCGCCACCCGCACCGATGCGGTGACGCAGCCCATCGCCGCCGGCGTCTACGACGGGGACACCCCGCCCGCCGATCGCAGCCGGATCCGCGACCGCGCCAACCTGATCCTGACCAACCCCGACATGCTGCACAGCGCGCTTCTGCCCAACCACGGGCGGCGCGGCTACTCGCACCTGTTTCGCAACGTCCGCTACATCGTCATCGACGAGCTGCACTCGTACCGCGGGGCGTTCGGGGCGCACTTCGCCAACCTCATGCGGCGCATCCTGCGCATCTGCCGCCACTACGGCAGCGAGCCCCGCTTTTTGTGCAGCTCGGCGACGATCGCCAACGCCCGCGAGCACGCCGAGACGCTGTGCCATCGGCCCTTCACGCTGGTCAGCCGCGACGGCTCGCCCTCGGCGGGCAAGCGGGTGCACTTCTGGCAGCCGCCGCTCGGCGACAAGGATCTGCGACGGCCGATTACCTCGGAGCTGGCGCTGCTCATCCCGCACCTTGTCACCGCCCGCCACCGCACCATCGCCTTCTGCCGCAGCCGCAAGGAGACCGAGATCGTGCTCAAAGAGTCGCGCGACCGCCTGCGCGACGTCGCCGGCCACGACGAGTCCTACCTGCTGGCCGGCTACCGCGGCGGCTACACCCCCGAGGAGCGGCGGCAGGTCGAGCGCGCCCTGGTGGACGGGCAGCTCATCGGCGTGGTGTCGACCAACGCGCTGGAGCTAGGCATCGACATCGGCGCCCTCCAGGTGGTGGTCCAGGGCGGCTTCCCGGGGACGCGGGCGAGCTTCTGGCAGCAGCTCGGGCGCGCCGGTCGCCGCAACGAGCTCGCCCACGCCATCGTCGTCCTGGCGGTCTCGCCGACCGATCAGTTCATCGCCGACGATCCCGACTGGCTGGTCGGGCAGCCGGCGGAGCACGCGGTGGTCGATCGCGACAACCTCGCCATTCAGCTCGCCCACGTGCGCGCCGCCGCCGCCGAGCTGCCGCTGGGCCTGGACGACGCCGCGGCGTTCCCCGACCTCGGCGAGATCGTCGCCGTGCTCAGTCGCGCCGACGAAGTGCGCGAGGTCCTGGGCAGCTGGCACTGGAGCGGCGGCGCCTTTCCGGCCGGCGAGTTCAGCCTGCGCAACATCCACAACGACCGCTTCAAGGTCGTCAACCGCAACAGCGGCACGACCCTCACCGAGATGAGCCGCCCGCAGGTCTACCGCGAGGCCCACCCGCGCGCCGTCTACCTGCACGACGGGACCGAGTATCAGGTGGAGACGCTCGATCTGGTGCAGCACGTGGCGCTGGTCACCGAGGTCGAGCAGAACTTCTACACCCAGCCGGACGTGCGCACGGCGCTGGATGTCCTTCTGACCCAGGAGCGCCAGCCGCTCGGGCTGACGCAGTCCTCGTTTGGTGATGTGCGCGTCGATGATGTGGTGGTCGGCTACAAGATGCTCGAGTTCCACAACCACCAGAACCTCGGCTACGAGAACCTGCACGAGCCGCTGTGCCTGGAGCTGGAGACCGAGGCGGTGTGGATCGAGGTCCCCGAGGTCGTGCTGGCGGTGCTGGGCAGCGAGCGCGAAGACGCCCTGGCCGGCATGGTCCACGCGCTGGCCGCTTGCGCGCGCATGCTGACGATGGCGGAGCGGACGGATCTGTGCGGCACCAGCTTCCACTACCCGGATGAGGCGAGCGGCAAGACCGCGGTGGCGCTGGTCTGTTATGACAGCCACCCCGGCGGGCTCGGTTATGCCAACAAGGCGTTTGAGCACCTCGACCGGGTCCTCGAC
>DAOMZC010000889.1:0-3168 GCA_035437965.1 Pseudomonadota bacterium | reverse complement strand
TCGCCGATCCGGCGCTCGATGCCGAGAGCCCGAGCGGTGCGTCGGGGAATCAGGGGATTCTGGATCAGCTCGCGGCGCTCAAGTGGGTCCAGGCGAACATCGCCGCGTTCGGGGGGGATCCGAGCCGAGTGATGCTGTTCGGCGAGTCCGCCGGCGCGATCAACGTCTGCACCCTGCTTGCCTCACCGCTCGCCGCGGGGCTTTTCAGCAGCGCCCTCATGGAGAGCGGCGGCTGCGGCGCCCACTCGCAGGCGAGCCAGAAGGTCACCAGCAGCACGCTGGCCAAGGAGCTCGGCTGCGCGACCGATGTCGCCAACTGCATGCGCAGCCTGACCGCGCAGCAGCTCGTCGGCGCCACCGACAGCTTCTCGGAGCTGCTCAAGAACTTCACCTCGTTCAAGCCGGCCGAGGGCCTGGTCGGCGCGCTGCCGTGGTCGCCCAGCGTGGACGGCTACGTCCTCAAAGACTTCCCGCTCCAGGTCATCGCCGCGGGCGCCCACAACAAGGTGCCGCTGGTCGTCGGCAGCAACGCCAACGAGGGCGCCATCTTCGCCCCGTCCGGCATCCGCTTCTGCTCGCAGTACGAGAGCGACATGAGAGCAATCTTCGGCACCAATGCCGACCGCGTCCTGGCCGAGTACCCCTGCAATTTCTGGAAGCCGCGCCAGGCCGAGATCGATGCCGTCACCGACTTCCTGTTTACCTGCACCGCCCGCCACACGGTGCGCGCCGCCGCTCCCAAGTCGGCGGTGTTCCGCTACTTCTTCACCCACGGCGCCGCCTACGGGCTGGAGGCCGGCCTTGGCGCCTACCACTCGGCCGAGCTGGCCTACGTCTTCCGGACCTTCGGAGCCAAGGCGTACATTCCCACCGCGAGCGAGCAGACCCTGGCGAACAACATAGAGGACTACTGGGGTAGCCTCGCTGCTACCGGCTCGCCGGCCACCGGCGCGCTCGGCTGGCCGGTGTATACGCAGCCGAGCGAGCAGGTCCTGACCCTGGACACGACTCTGTCCACCAGCAAGGACGTCCGCCCGACCAAGTGCAACTTCTGGGACTCCCTGTATCCGGCCGGCAGCGGCGGCTGAGCTCCCACCTTATTGAGTCGCCCTCTCAAGCGGGCGGGCGCTGGCTTCAGCACGCGGCCGTTCCGCTTGGATCAGGGAATCAGTCTGCGGCTTCCTGGGTCGCCGCGTCCGGGTCGAGCCGCTCGGCGACCAGGACGCCGTGGATGGTGTCCTGGCGCGGGTGGGCGGCGATGACGCGGAAGCCGGTCTCGGTGAGCAGCTGCTGGTAGGTCGCGCGCTCCTTGTAGACGTTGGCACCAAAGTCGTCATAGGGAAGGTAGCTGTGCTCCCAGGCGATGGCGAGGTCGGGGTTCTCATCGCGCAGCGGCTCGGCGATGAGCAGGTGGCCACCGGGGGCGAGCGCCGCGTGCGCCTTCTGCATCAGCATGCGGCAGACCGCCGGCGACCAGTCGGCCATGACGCGCGAGAACATCACCAGCTCAAAGCCGGTCGGAAACGCATCGGTGCGGAAGTCGCCATCGATGACGTGCACGCGGTGGCTCAGGCCGGCATCGCCGATCGTGCGCCGGCACAGGGTCGCCGCCGCCGGCAGGTTGAACACGGTCACGTCCAGCTGGGGAAGCCGGCGCGCCAGCGTGGTCGCCATCGTCGCATCGCCGCCGGCGACATCGAGGATCCGCCGATAGCGACTGAAGTCGAAGCGGCGCTCGATGGAGGCCAGGGTCGCCAGCGCGCCGTCGCGCATCCACTCGTGCAGCAGCACCACGTCATCCCACAAGACCGGCGGGTAGCGCACCGGATCGGTCACCTTGGCCCCGTGCAGCAGCGACACCAGCTCACGCGAGGAGGCGACCCGCCAGAAGCGCAGGAAGTCGCGGTAGAAGAAGTGATTGGGCACCGCCGAATCGACCAGTGCCCGGCTCAGCGCCGGCTGATCGTAGCGGGTCCCGCCGGCGCTGTCGCGGATCGGCAGCAGCAGTCCCACCGACTCGAGCAGAACGATCCACTTGTGACCGCGACCGCGGTGCAGATCCAGCGCGGTGAGGATCTCCTCTTCGGTAAGCGGTCCGCGCCGCAGCAGCAGCTGGGCGAGTCCGAGGTCGACCATCGCAATCAGCATGGCGATGCGCGTCCCACCGCTGAGCACCTTATAGAAGTCATCTTCGAGCTGGAGCAGCGCCGCCTCGCGCTCGCGATCGGCAGGCCCCGGTGACGGCGGGGCGTGAGTCGCCGTGCTCGCGTCGGCAGCGGTCTGCCCGGCGTGCAAGCCGCTCGCCGGACGGCGGGCGGCTGGGTCGGCGGCCGGCTGAGCGCGGACAGCGGCCGAGCGGCGACCGGGGGGCTTATCCTTGGGATGCGAGGCAGCAGTCTTCATCGAGCTCTCCTTTCAAAATTCCCGGGCGACGCTGAGCGTTCCATAGTGAGCGTCGCTGGCGGTGGTCGAGGTGGCCGAAGTAGCGGCGTCCGTGCTGTCGGTCAGCAGGCGGTCGTAGGCGTAGCTCGCGGTCAGGGTGAAGCTCGCCCCTGGGCGTACGCTAAGGCCGGTCCACAGTCCGTACGGAATCCGCTCGGGACCGTTGTAGACGACCTCCTGATCGAGCTGCGCCGGTCGCAGCTCGGCGCCGTACTTGCCGCCAAGGAATAGTCCGAACCGGGCGTGCTGGTAGCTCAACGTCAGGGCCCCGCTCGGGCGGAGGGTGCCGCCGCTCCACTGCATCGCCGCGGCCGGCCGCACCTGCAGCCCGGCCGCGATCGGCAGCCACCACGCCAGCTCGCCGCGCACCACCGTGTCGGTCGGGTACATGCTGAGAGCGAAGTTCAGCAGGCCGTCTCCGAACGGGCTATAGCGCGCGGTGGCGCCGATGTGATGGGAGGTATCGGCGTAGTCTGCAGCGGCGCTCCCGGCGAAGGCGACCGGCGTGCTGAGCGCCCCATGAAGGACTCCGTAATGCAGCGCGATGCCGAGCAGGGATGCCGCGTAGCCGGCTCTTAAGTAGACGTCGTGCTGCAGCCACGGTGCACTGCCCTGATCGCGAGTCGAGAAGTAGGAGAAGCGATATGCCGCGCCGAGCAGCCAGCGCTCGTGCACCAGCGCGCCGAGGCGTGCTGTCGTCGCTGTCGCGTACTCGCGATGGAGGTG
>DAOMZC010000888.1:0-3172 GCA_035437965.1 Pseudomonadota bacterium | reverse complement strand
CCTCGGGCAGCGTGAAATTCGGGGTGGTCACGCATTTGCGGGGCGCTGTACTAAGTCGAGCTAAGTCGAGCTAGGCCGAGACGGTGCCGGTGCCCGGCTGGAGATCCATGCGCTCGCAGTACAGGTCGAGCTTGACCTTCTGCAGCTCGGCCTTCTTCGAGTCGTGCTTGACCGGGCTCACCCCGAGGATGCCCATCCCGTAGATATCGAGGGTGACCAGCGGGTTGCCGGTGAGGATGCCGCGGTTTCCCGCCTCGCGGGTGAGAAACGAGATGTGGCCGTTTTTCTGCTTGGACTGCTGGTGGTTGCCGGCGCGCACGAACTCGTCCCACCACTTCATCCACTTGTCGGCGTCGCGCTGCAGGATCGTCACCGAGATGTTGGGGAAGTCGACGCGGCCCGGCTCCTTGGCGACCTGCAGGATGCCGCCGACCGGGGCGTCCATGACCTCCTGCTTGATGGTGAAGCTTTCGATCTTCACCGTCTCGACCTTGTCGCCGCTCAGGCCGTCGACCTTGAAGGTGAACATCGACGGCAGCCACAGCCGCTGCTTGTTCCACTCCTGCGGCGCCTCCTGCTCGGCCTGGTACTTGACGAAGCTCTTCTTCTCTTCGATGTTCTCGACGGCGAACTTGACCTGCATGTACGCCGGCTCGGTGGCCGCGCCGTCGAGCGTCGGGAACGTCACTTCTCTTATCAGCGCGTCGGAGAACGTCCGCCGCCAGCGCTCCATGTTGTCGAAGTCGAGCGCGACCAGGGCGCCGTTATAGCGCTTGGCCTCGTAGTTGAAGCTCGACTTGATCCACTTCCAGAAGCGCGGAGCCATGGCCATGCCGACTTGGATGGTCACGTCCTCGAACTTCGGCCGGCCCGAGTACTTCATCACCAGCGGATCGCCGCCGATCTTCTCGTCGACGACATCGGACTTGAAGCTGCCGCCCTCGATCGCCTGCAGCGTGCCCACCGCCTTCGAAGAGGAGCTGGAGTCGTCAAGCTCCAGGATGAAGCGACCGGAGATGTAAGGCCGGGTCTGTTTGTTCGAGTCAGCCATAATTCTATTCGCCTCGTTTGAGCATATCACGCCGACGGGAGGAGCCGCGCTGCGGTGCACGGCGCAGCCGCGCCTTGACACAAGTTATCGACCGGCAGCGGCTGGGGTTGCGCCGGGGTCGGAAATGCTGGGCTCGTTTAATGCTGCAGGCCAAGCGTGCACATGTGTTAAGGTCCGCGACATGTGGACTAAGCCTTTCGCCAGGTTCGCTGCGTCCCTACCCATCGCGTTTATCGGGCTTGCGCTGGGTCCCGGGGTTAGCTTTGCCGTCCCCTGCCTCAACCTCGCCAGCCCGGGCAGCCCGGCGGTCTACGTCGCGGGCAGCACGGCCGCCGAGCCGCTCGTCCGCCAGCTCGCGCAGTCGCTTACCCGCGACGATCCGATGAAGCTGACGATCATCTGGCAGATGAAGAGCAGCTGCGGCGGCGCCGAGGCGGTGGCCCGCGACACCATGCCCGCCTCGTGCGCGACCGGCGCCTGCATCAAGGGCAAGGCGCTGGCGTGGACCGTCGATCCGCGCGATCTGCAGCCGGCGGAGTGCGACCTGGATCTGAAGGGCAACAAGGTCGACCTGGCGATCTCCGACGTCGCCCCCAGCCTGTGCCCGGGGCTGGCCGGGCCGCCGATCAGCGGCGTGCTCGACAGCCTCGGTCCGGTGTCGGCCTACGGGGTGGTGATGGCGGCCCAGGCCGGCGAGACCGCGATCCACGCCGAGGAGGCCCACTTCGTCTTCGGCACCGGCAAGAACGCCGGGGTAAAGCCGTGGCAGAACGACGCCACCATCGCGCTGCCCGGCGACAACAACGCCGGGCAGCTCCTGCTCGGGCAGCAGATCAAGCTGAGCCCGGGACGCTTTCACGGCGTGGCGGCGCCGACCCCCGAGGAGGTGATCACCACCGTGTACGGCGAGCCGGCCTCCGGGATCGGCATCCTGCCGACCACCCTCGTCGACAAGCGGCGCGATCAGGTCAAGCTCCTGGCGTTCCAGGCGATGCAGCAGCGCGGCGCCTTCTACCCCGATCGCAAGGCGACCTCGTTCGAGAAGCAGAACGTCCGGGACGGCCACTACCCGCTGTGGGGCTACATGCACCTGCTGCAGCGCGCCGATCCGGCCAGCCCGACCAAGCCGCTGTCGCAGAGCGGCGCCCGGCTCGCGGGCCTGTTGCAGGGGACGATGCCGGTGGCGGGCAAGGACACCTTGCTCTTGCAGGTGCAGGCGGGCTTCATCCCGCAGTGTGCGATGAAGGTGACGCGCGCCAGCGACACCGCGCCGCTCGCCCCGCTGGCCACGCCGCTGTCGTGCCACTGCTGGTACGAGAAGAACGTCCCCGGCGGCATCGGAAGCTGTGTGCCGTGCGCGGACGGCAAGACCTGCGCCGCCGGTACCACGTGCCGTCGCAACCTCTGTGAGGTGCAGTGATGGGTAGGCAGAGAGAAGCAGAGCGACCGTCGGTCGCCGCCAGCAAGCCGGAACGCGGCGCGACCGCGCTGTCGTGGCTGGGCACGCTGGGGCTCTTTACCCTCGGGCTCGGCGCGGTCGCGCTGCTCGCCAGCCAGCTGCACTGCGCCGAGGCGGAGGTCGGCTGGCGCAGCGACGATCCGAGCCAGAGCGATCTGCCCGGCGGCGGCGACGGCGGCCTGGACGGCGGCGACGGCGTCCAGTGCTTCAAGGGCACGGCGACGACCGAGCAGCAGCTGCTAAACCACTGCACCGAGGCCGAGCACGTCGACCGGCCGACCCACATCCCCGAGACGACCTGGGACGGCAAGTCCCCGCTCCCCTAGCCTGGCCCCGCGCCGCTCGCCGAAGCGGCGCCCGGACCCGGCCAAACTGTACTATTGTAGGAGGATGACTACTTCAGTGCACAAGGATCGGGACTTCGATCTAATCGTCTTTGGCGCCACTGGCTTTACCGGGCAGCTCGTCGCCGAGTACCTGGCCCGCAACCGCCCCGAGTGGCTGCGCTGGGCGCTCGCCGGTCGCAGCCTGGAGAAGCTGGCGCAGGTCCGCTCCGCCCTGGTCGCCGCCGTCGGAGTCGAGCACGGGCTGCCCGGCCTGCCGCTGCTCCTTGCCGACAGCCATGACGATACGGCCCCAATTTGCGTCCTCGCCGGCGATGG
>DAOMZC010000887.1:0-3174 GCA_035437965.1 Pseudomonadota bacterium | reverse complement strand
GATGAAGTAGCGCAGCATCGCCTCGGTGACCTCGAAGTCGGCGATGACGCCGTCCTTCATCGGGCGGACGGCGACGATGTTGCCGGGGGTGCGGCCGAGCATCTCCTTGGCTTCGCGACCGACGGCGAGCACCTTCTTGCTGCCGGTGTTGTGGCGCTGCACGGCGACCACCGACGGCTCGTTGGAGACGATGCCCTTGCCCTTGACGAAGGTGAGGGTCGTGGCCGTGCCGAGGTCGATCGCCAAGTCGTTCGAGAACAGTCCGTAGACCCAGTCAAATAGCATGTCCAAGTCCTATCTTCTCGATGCAGTCGGCCTGCCGCGGGCAGGCGCCATGGTTGTCAAGAGACCCCGGCGGCCCCAGTTCTGAGTACTGAGAGCTGAGGAGCCGGCCGCTAGCTGCGGCTTTTCAAGCTGGCAAAACTTCGCCCCAGGCTCACTCGCTGGCGTCGGGTTTTCGCGGCTGTGGTTTCTTTAATAAGGCGGGCCGGCATAGATGTAGGCGATCGGCACCGCTCGACGTACGCAGTACCACAGTGGGCGCCGACAGTTCAAGCGGGGATCTGTCGCCGGGGGCTGCCCGGGGGCGCCGCTCTGGCGAGCTCTCCGACGGGGATTTGCGGGAATTTGCGGAAATTCACGATCTTGCGGCGCCCGCGCGCGGGGCCTTTGGACCTGGGAAAAAGGCAAATTTTTTGCGGGATTTTCAAGTACTTGAGCCGGACCTGACGGGCCCAGAATTGGGCGTGGTCGGGCTTTGGCGACAGGCGCGAAGCGGCGGCCTAGCCCTGCTTGCTGCCGCCGTGGCAGAGCGGGGTCGCAAGGTCCGCCTGCTGGCCCGCCTGCTGCCACTTCTGCGGGGTCAGGGTCTTCATCGCCAGGGCGTGTATCCCGCCTTTTAATTCGTCGGCCAGGATGCGGTTTACCAAGCGCTGCTGCTCGATCAGGGACTGCCCCTCGAACTGCGCCGAGACGACGATGACCTTGAAGTGGGACTCCGAGCCGGGCGGGACGCTGTGCAGGTGGCTCTCGTTGACGACTTCCAGGTGCAGCGGTGAGAGGGCGCTGCGTAGCTTGGACTCGATGGTGGACTGGATGCGCATGAGGATCTCTTTATAAGCTACTGCCCCGGTGATCCGCCAGCGTGGCGGGCAGGCCCCCGGCGGATACAAGGAGCTTGCCACCCCTGGGAACATAAGGTAGCATGAGCGGTCAGCTCTGTATTCTAAGATACAAGAATCATGACGCCTTCAAGGCGTCCCTGGACCGCAGTATCAAAGCCACACGGCCGGGAATCCAAGCGGATCCGGCGATTTATTTACCCCCATGTTTGACCCGACTAACTAGGAGTACGTCGAATGGAGGAAACCCGGTTCTTCGAGCTAGACGCCAAACTCGAGGCACTGCGCGCGCGCAAAAATGCCGAGGATCCCCGCGCTCTAGATGCCTTCAGCGAGAAGCTTGACATCGGGTGGATCTATCACGACAACGCCCTTGAGGGCGTCGTTCTTTCCTACCCTGAAATCAAAGATGCCGTCGATCGCAAGATCATTTCAGATGTCAGCCTGGTTTCTCTTTACGAGGACATCCGCAACCACAAGGTCGCCGTCGACTTCGTCCGTGACCTCGGCCAGCAGCAGCTCGCCGTGCGTAAGAAGCAGGGGCTTATCACCGTCGATCTGATAAAGCAGATCCACGAGATCCTCACCCCCGAGGACAAGTCCAAGGGAAACCCCTACCGCAAGGACAACCCCTTGCACCGGGCCTACTTCCACGAGATCGCCACCCCCGACAAGATCCCCCTGCGCATGCGCAAGCTGTGCGAGTGGCTCGACGACGAGGAGACCGAGGGGCTGCACCCGCTGACGCGCGCCGCCGGCGCCCACTTCCGTCTGATGGCGATCTACCCGTGGACCAAGAACAGCGGCAAGGTGGCGCGGCTCCTGTGTAACCTCATGCTGATCCGCGAGGGCTACCCGCCGGCGGTGATCCACAGCATCGAGCGGCAGCGCTACTACGACAGCCTGCGGGCAGAGAACGGCCACCTGGCGTGGCTCATGATCGAGTCGCTGTCCAACTACGTCGCCACGGCCAGCCGCTTCCTCGATGAGCTGGCCGAGCTCCGCCGCTCGCGCGTCGCCTCGTAGGCGGCCGGGTGGGACCGCTGCCGGGCCCGCCGGCGGAGTGAGGTGAAAAGATGCCGCGACTTTACCCTGACGCGCCCGATCTGGCGGTAAGCCCCGACGGCGTCTGGGCCGCCGAGCTGGCCGCGGGCAGCCTGCGGCTTTACGACCTGGGCCGCGAGCTCGGCCGCGGGCAGCGGCTCGCCGGGGACGCCGCCGGGACGCGCCTGTCGCCGATCGCCGAGGTCAGCCGCGCCGGCCACCCGGGCCGCATCGTGTTCCTCGGCGCCGATCGCCTGCTGCACCTGTGGCTGGTCCCCCCCGACGACGAGTCCGCCGACGAAGGCCACGTCTACGCCGAGCTGCTCGCCGTGCCCACCCTGAGCGAGCTCGGCCGCGGCCTGCGCGTTCCCGGCTGCACCCGCATCCTCGGCGTCGGTCCGGCCGGTGCCGTGGTCGCCCCGAGCGGCCCCGGCGCCGAGATCGTGGCCGCCCGCGGCAGCGAGCTGACCCTGCACCGGACCTTCATCCGCGGCGAGGTCATCTCGGCGGTCGTCGCCCCCGATCAGCGCTTCCTCATGGAGCAGCGCAGCGGCTTCGAGCTGTGGGACCCGCAGGCGCGCAAGGCGCTGGGGCGGCTGGTGCTCAACACGCGGCAGAGCCCCGCCTTCCTCGGGTTTGCGCTGGGCGGACGCGTGCTGTGGGCGGCCACCGGGACCCTCCCGGTGCATGTCGAGGTGTTCCGCGCCTCGGACGGGCGGCGGCTGTTCGAGCTCGATCAGCCCGGCCGCGCCCTGCAGGCCGACGCCGGGCCCGGGCGCCTGCTGGTGGCGGTCGAGGAGCGGGGGACGGTCGCCCTGCTCGACCTGGATCTGGGGGCGCGGGCGCTGCGCCGCGTCGCCCTGCCGGCCGGCAGCCCGCCGCCGCGCAGCCTGGTCGTAAACCCCGAGGCCAACGCTTCCGAGGTCCTGCTTCGCCTCGACACGGACCAGGCGCCCCTGCTGCGGTTGCCGCTGCCGCGTCCGCTCGCCCGGCTCGCCCCGGTCGCGCC
>DAOMZC010000886.1:0-3176 GCA_035437965.1 Pseudomonadota bacterium | reverse complement strand
GCGTCGGCCTCCTTCTGGAGCTCCGGCTCCGCGCTCGGCACCGCCACCTTGAAGCGGCGATACGCATCGAGCGCCTCGCGGCCATCGCCGAGCTGCGCGTGCAGGCGCGCCATGGAGAGCAGAAGCATCGGCGCCTGCTCAATCGCGTAGGCCGCCTTGAGCTCAGCGAGCGCCCCGCGGTAGTTATTGGCGTGCGCCAGCTGGTCGGCCCGCGCCAGGTGGTCGCCATACTCATCGGCGCTAGCCAAAGGCGGGTCGAGCACGGTCATGAGAGCCAGCGCGAGGCCGCCGCAGAGGGAGGGAATTGTATAAGCAGTCATCGGAGCTCCTTTCAAGCCAAGGGAATAAAAAGGACTACAGATGCCCCGAGCAAAGGCTGTGCCGCTCCCGGGAAGGCCCACTGGCAGGAGCACAGCGCCGCCGCGTCCCCCTGTTCAGCGCGCGGAACTCCAGGCACAATCCCTCCGAGCCGACCCTTGCCCGCCACCGATCCCGCTGTCAGCTACAAGCACTTCTATACCGATGCTCCGCCGCTGCATCGCAGCGCGGTGCTCGCTACCCTGCAGATCCTCGCCTGGCTATTTTTTCACCCCACGGCCTGGCGCCGTCACATCGCCCGCGTCGACCCCAGCCTGCGCCCGGATTTCTGCATCAGCCAGCTGAGCATGGCGCAGCTCCGCAACCCGGCGCTGCGCCGCCTCCTGCTGCTCGGGCACGGCGTGGGCCCGCTGCTGGTCACGCTGCCGCTATCTTTAGAGCTGTGGCTCCTGCACACCCCGGCCAAGGCCTTCATCGTGCGGGTCGTATCCTGCGTCGCCTTCGGCGTCATCGGGGGTCTCATCAACGGCAGCGGCACCGTCACCGCGGTCGGTATGGCGACGGGCATGGTCGCCGGCCTGCTCGGCACCTTTGCCCTCGGGGTGGCTGCCTGGCGGTTTGGGCCGCTGCACTCCACCGTGGTCGGCGGCGTCGAGGCGGTAGTGGCCGACTACCTCCGCGGCGGGGTCGCCGGCACAGCGGCGATGATCGTCGCGCTCGGGGTCGCCGGCGGCGTCGTCTTCGTCGCCGAAGGGGGGGTCTCGGTCGGCTTCGCGCCCACGCGCGCGCGCGGCCTTGGGCCCTACTCGGGGGGGCTCCTCCTCGGACTGTTTATCGGCAGCTTCTTCTTTGCCGCGGCGGTGCTCTCGGCGATGACCCTGCGGTTTCAGCTCGGGGTGACGGTCACCGGCTTCATCACCGGCGCCGCCGTCGCCCGGGCGATGAGCTTGAGCAGCTGGCGCAGCCTGCTCTTTGGTCTGTTCTGCGGCCTGGCCAACTACGCGGCGGTGCGCTACGTCGTGCCCAGCATGCGCGACGTGGTGCCGATCGGCTGCATCATCGGCGCGCTGTTCAGCGGCTGGTTCTCGGTTCCTTATCTGGTCGGCAAGCGGGTCGGCGGGACCTGGGCCGGCGCGATCGCCGGGGCGCTCGGGCTGAGCGGCGGCTGGGTGCTGGTCATGAGCAGCGGCTCCAGCCTCTACCTGGCCGTCGGGCCAAACCTGGTGGTGAGCCTGCTGCTGCTGCTCTCTGGAATGGCCCTGGGCCTTACCCATGTAGTGTGGCGGCCGCTCATATTTTATCCGTTCGAGGAGGCGTGGAACCTCGTCTTGTTTCAGCTCGATCGCAGCCGCGCGGCGACGGACCCGCGCCCGAGCTGGCTGCGCTGGCACGCGGTCTTCTGGGACGAGCTGCAGCGCTTTCGCTTCTACGGGCTGGATGAGCACCTGCTCCTAGTCTTTTCGCGCAACGCGGAGGAGGGTCGCGCCGCCCTGGAGCGGCTCGCCACCGGCAACCAGCGCTGGGTCGCGCAGGCGGTCGGGATCGAGCTCGGGGCCCAGCTGCTTGAGCGCTGCGCCGCTGACGAGGCAATCGCCAAGGCCCACTCCCAGATCGGCGCCGGCGAGCTGGAGGGACCGGCCAGCGCCCTTCTGCGCAGCTTCAGCCGGATCAGCCAGGACGTCGGCGCGGCGCTGTCGCAGACCAGCACCCACAACCGGCGGCTTGGCCTGGCCCTTGTCGACCAGCACCTGGGCGGCCTGCTGGCCGAGCTTGACCGCAGCAGTGAACCGTACGCCGTACGGTTCATGCCGATCGCGCGCGACTGGCGGCGCATCGTAAAGAGCAGCATCGCGCGCCACCTGGAAGCGGAAGAGCAGCACCAGGAGATCGACAACCCCTACGTCATCGGCGTGCCGCTCACCCTTGAGCAGGAGCTGTTTGTCGGCCGCGCCGATGTCAGCGCCCGCATCGAGCAGCTGCTGCTCGACCGCCGGCGCCCGCCGCTCTTGCTCTACGGCCAGCGGCGCATGGGCAAGACCTCGCTGCTAAACAACCTGGGGCGCCTTTTGCCCAGTACGATCGTGCCGCTGTTCGTCGATCTGCAGGGGCCGGCCACCGCCGCCGCGGGCCACGCCGGCTTCCTGTACAACCTGGCCCGCGGGATGATCGAGTCGGCCCAGCGCCAGCGCAACCTCCGCCTGCCGGCTCTGCCGCGCGAGGCCCTGACGGACGACCCGTTTACCCGATTTGACGAGTGGCTGGATGAGATCGAGCAGGCCCTGGGGACCGGCACCGCGCTCCTGGCGCTCGATGAGTTTGAGGCCCTGGACCGGGCGATCGAAGAGGGACGGTTCAGCGCCAGCGCCATCCTCGGCATGCTGCGGCACCTTGGGCAGCACCGGCCGCGGTGGAAGATCCTGCTGGCCAGCTCGCACTCGGCGGAGGAGCTCAATCGCTGGTCGAGTTATCTCATCAACGTCCAGATCGTTCAGATCGGCTATCTGCGCGAAGCCGAGGCGCGGCAGCTCATCGAGCACCCGGTTCCCGACGCGCTCCTGCGCTATGAGCCGGCGGCGACGGACCTTATCTTGAGGCTCACCCACGGCCACCCGTTTTTGGTGCAGCTCCTGTGTGCCGAGATCGTGGTGCTCAAAAACGAGCAGGAGCCGGCGGAGCGCCGGCTGGCGACGGCGGCGGATGTAGCGGCGGCGGTGCCGGCGGCGCTCCGCCATGGCAGCTTCTTCTTCGCCGACATCGAGCGCAATCAGGTGACGGCGGACGCCCGCGAGCTGCTCTGCTTCATCGCCGCCGCCGACGGGGAGGACGTCCCGCAGGCGGTCCTGCGGGAGCGCTTTGGC
>DAOMZC010000885.1:0-3187 GCA_035437965.1 Pseudomonadota bacterium | reverse complement strand
TGTCGCGCGCGGGGTGATCCTTGGGCATCGCCAGCGCTTCGAAGTTGTGGAAATCGGTCTCGACCTGCGGGCCGGTGGCGACGCTGAAGCCGAGCTCGGCGAAGATGCCCTCGAGCTCGCGGCGGACCTGGGTGAGCACGTGCAGGGCGCCGCGCCGGCGCGCCCGTCCGGGCAGCGTGACATCGACCCGGCGCGCCAGATCCGCCTGCCGCGCCGCCTCGTGGATGGTGCTCAGGCACTCGGCGAAGAACGCCTCGGCCTGGGCGATGATCGAGTTGCCGATCTGGCCGATGGCGCGCTTCTCGGGGCCGGGTGCGGCCTTGAGGGCCTCGGTCAGGCGGCGGCGGATCTCGCCTTCCTTGCCGAGGTAGCGGGCGTGCAGGACGCGCAGAGCCGGCTCGCTCGCGGCCCGCTCGGCTTTGTAGCGCTGGAGCAGCTCGTCGAGCTGCTTCTGGAGCTCGGCGGCTGTGGTGGCGCTGGGCTGCATGGTCATGACAGCTCCAAGGAGGTTCTTGGGGACGGGACGCACCCGCAGGTGCGCCGGAGTGACTGACTGACTGACTAGGCCGCGGCGGCGGTCGAGGGCTTGATGCCGGCGTGCTGCGCGATCGAGCGGAAGGCCGCCGGATCACTGATCGCCAGGTCGGCGAGGATCTTGCGGTCGATGCGGACCCCGGCGGTGGCCAGGGCGTGCATCAGCTTGGAGTAGCTGGTGCCGATCTCGCGCGCCGCGGCGTTGATGCGGATGATCCACAGGCGGCGGAAGTCCCGCTTGCGCTGCCGACGGTGCCAGGTGGCGAAGCGCCACGCGTGGCGGACCGTCTCGACCATCGCTTTCCACAGGTTGGCCCTGCCGCCGCGGTAGCCGCGCGCCTCGGCCTTGATGCGGTTACGACGACGACGTGCTTTGAAGCCTCTTTTTGCTCTTGCCATGACCTTCTCCTGACCTGGGCGGTCAGCTGGAGACCGGCATCGGGGCTGAGCAGCGTTGCCCAGCTTGGAGCCCTGAGCCAAGTCTCGTGTAATTCCTCGGGATTCCAGGAATGGAATCCAACGCAGGGGAGCCAATTCCGTATCACGGCTTTGGCGAAGAAGTAAAGAACGCAGTGGGAGCTTAGTGGCCGGGGCCTTCGGTGGGGACAGTGATGAAGCGGGCGAGGAAGAAGCAGGCGGCCATGCAGGCGTAGCTTATGACGAACGGCCACGCGGGGGCCAGGTGCACCACGGTGTCGGCGCCGCTGAAAGTGTACGAGTGGATGAGGCCGATGAGGCTCATCGCCGCGCCGGCCAGGCACCACAGGCCGGCGCGGTTGAAGTGGCGCTCGATGACGCAGACGGTGGCGGCGGCGAGCAGCATCGAGGTGAAGATGAAGCCCTGCTCGAGGGCGAACCCGCCGTCGATGAAGGTGTCGCTGGCGTGGAAGAGCTTGACGATCGCGTCCGAGAGCACCGGGCCCCCCGGGGCGCCGAGGCCGGCGGCGCGCAGGCCGGTCTTGGCGAGCAGGCAGCCCCAGGCGGCGACGCCGGGCAGGATGCCCATGACCACCGCGGGGGCGTGCTCGCGCGGGGTGGCCTGGAAGGCCTGGGCGGTGATGACGATGCCGATCCACAGGACGATTGCCATGCCGGCGTCGATGGGCACCGCCCAGGCGATGTAGCCCAGGGTGCCGCTCAGGCAGATGAGCGTCGCGAACGCGCCGTTGAGGATCGAGTAGCCGGCGCGCGCCCCGAGCGCCTTCCAGCCGGGGTGGCCGATATAGATCGTGGTCGGGAAGCACGAGCCGAACAGCGCCGCGGTGAGGGCCCCCAGGCCATTGGTGAGGAGCGATGGCCGCGTCGCGTACGAGTCACCGGCCGCCTCCGCCGACTCGACGTTCTGCAGCGAGCCGATAAGGTCGAACAGCGCCATCGGGATGATCACCGGCAGGAACCGCACCAGCTGGCCGCTGGTCAGCGCCGTCCACAGATCGCCGAGCACCAGGTGTGGCACGTAGAGCCCGAGCAGGGTGTCGGGCCGGGTATGCAGCGGCGCCAGGTGGGTCGCCCAGGCCAGCGCCGTGCCGACGGTGATGGCGACGAAGCCGCCGGGCAGGCCGCCCTTGAACTTGACCCGGCCGAAGTAGGTCAGCATCACGATCGACAGCGTGCTCAGGCCAACGATCGGATGGGCGAAGGTGCGAAACAGGAAGCCGAGCGAGATGAACCCGAGCGCGATCCCCGACAGCGTCGAGAGCAGCGCGGCGCGCGGCGTCGACTTGCGCACCCGCTCGGCCACCAGCGACCCGAGCAGGGTGATCATCGACGAGCCTAAGCAGCACAAAAGGCCCGCCTGCCAGGCCGCCCGCGCCGGATCGGGGTGGCCGTCGGCCTCGGCCTTCAGCTTGGTCGGCAGCATGACCAGGAACACGTAGGCGAGCAGCGAGACCGTGTTGATCCCGTAGGGCAGGGCGCACACGTCGTCGCGGCCGGTGGCGCGGGCGAGCCGCATCGCCTGCCGCGCGTAGATCAGGTTGCCAAGCAGCAGCGAGAGGGCGGCGCCGGGCAGGATGCGGCCGTAGAGCAGCTCACTCGGGAAGTTGAGGACGTACTTGCAGAGCGTGTTTATGAGCAGCAGCTGGACCAGGTTGTCCAGCGCCAAGCCAAAGAAGCCATCGATGTCCCCGCGCACCAGCCAGCGCATGCAAAGCCCCGTCGAACGTCCGCTTTTCAGGATAAAGCAAAGCGGGCGCAAAAAATACAGCCGCTATAAGTCGAGCCCGGCCCGTGGCGGCGCCTAAGACGCGCCTAAGACGCGGCATAGCTGGCGGAAACCGGGGAGCGCCGCTCAGCCGGGCAAGGAGTTCACCCACGGAGCGCCCCTCATCCGGGGCGAGTTCGCCCGGGAGCTCAGGTGCGCTTGAGCGCCGCGGCGGGCTCTTGGCGGGTGAGCGCGGCTACCGCATCGGTGCTGGCCAGCGGCGCCGGCCCCGATGCACCGCCGGGCGGCGCGGGCGACTGGAGGCCGCGCGCCTCGGGGCCGAGTCCGGCGCGACGGCGCGACTCCAGCAGCGCCGGCAGCAAGCTGGCCGGCAGGGGCTCGGGTCCGCCGAGCGGCTCGGCAAGGAGGGTGACGCACGCAAGGTGCTCGCACAGCACCAGACGCAGGTACGCCTGGTCGACGCCGTAGCCCCAGGCGAAGGCGCCGTTG